>NZ_JBIMPP010000086.1:0-30429 GCF_043906805.1 Actinomadura sp. SCN-SB
GCATTTGGTGGGCCGGTGGTCGGCCTCGCCCGGTGATTGTGGGGGTCGCCCCACAATCACCGGGTCCGTCGGCCGTCAGTCTGGAGAACTGGACGGCGTGGGGGACGCCGAACCCGACGGGCGCGGGCTCGGGGACGCGGTGGGAGCGCTCGCCGCGCGCTGAGCGGCCGCCAGAGCGTCGCGGGCCTTCTTGATCCGGTCCCAAGCCTTGCCCATCTCGGCGTAGTTCAGTTCCTTCTGCGCCTTCTCGTACGCCGCGATCGCCGCCTCCAGCTCGTCGATCGCCTGCTGGGCCTGGCCGCTCAGTTGCGCGCCGCCCTGGGCCTGCTGGCCCTGCTGCCCCTGCTGGGGCGGTGGCTGGGTGTTCTGGGGCGGTGTCGAGGACGTCTGGCCCAGCAACGAGGCCATGGCCTGGTCCAGGTTGTCCCCGGAGGCGATCCGGTCGCCGAAGCGGACCAGGACCTTGCCCAGCACCGGATAAGGCTGCTGCTCCGCCCCGGCCGCCGCCATGGCGTACATCGGCTCCACGTACAGGACGCTGCCGCCGAACGGGATCGTCAGCATGTTCCCCGCCACCGTCCGGGTCTCGCCGAGCCGCAGCCGGTTCAGCTCTTCCTTGACCTTCGGATCGGTCTGGAACGAGTTCTGCACCTGGCCCGGCCCCTGTGCGGTGGAGTTCCGCGGCAGTTGCAGGATCTGGATCTGGCCGTAGTTACGGCCCGGTGTGGACCCGATCGCCATAAACGCCGCGAGGTTCGGGTTGCCCCGCGGGTTGTAGACGGTGGTCAGCGAGAAGTCCTTGGTGGTGCTGCCCGGCATCTGGACGCTCTGGTAGTACGGCGGCTGCCGCCGTCCCTTGGCGCCCGGGTCCTCCGGGACCTCCCAGAAGCCCTCGCCGTTGTAGAAGGCCGCGGCGTCGGTCACGTGGTAGCGGGTGAGGATCTGCCGCTGCACCTTGAACAGGTCCTGCGGGTAGCGGAAGTGCTTCTCCAGCTCCGGCGGGATGCTGCTGCGCGGCTGCACGGTGCCCTTGAAGACCTTCATCCAGGTCTTGGCCACCGGGTCGTTCTCGTCCCACTGGTAGAGCCGCACCGCGCCGGTGTAGGCGTCCACCGTGGCCTTCACCGAGTTGCGGATGTAGTTGATCCGGTCGTTGGTCTGCCGGGCCACCGCCGAACGGGTGTCGGTGATGGTGTCGCGGGTGGCGTCCCCCAGGCTCGTCCGCTCCGAGTACGGGTAGGCGTTGGAGGTGGTGTAGCCGTCCAGGATCCACAGGATGCGGCCGTTGACCACCGCGGGGTACGGGTCGCCGTCCAGCGTGAGCCAGGGGGCGGCGCGCTGCACCCTCTCCCGTGGCTGCCGGTCGTAAAGGATCTTGGCGCCCTCGTTGATCGCGCCCGACAGCAGCAGGTTCCTGTCCTGGAACTTGGTCGCGAACAGGAGCCGGTTGAAGAACGAGTCGATCGGGACCCCGCCGTCGCCGTCATAGGTGGTGTTCTTCTGGCCGGTCTGGCTGTTGTCCGGGTAGTCCAGCTCCTGCTGGCCCCGGCCGCCCACCACCGAGTAGGACGGGGAACGCTCGCCGAAGTAGATCTGCGGCCGGTCCACCTTGATCTGCGAGTTCGGCGCCTGCGGCATGTCCTTGGTCACGAACTGGGGGACGTTGCCGGCGAAACGGTCGCCGTAGGCCGACACGAAGCCGTAGCCGTGCGTGTAGACCATCCGGTCCCTGATCCAGCTGCGCTGCCCCGCCGGGGCGCCCGACAGCTCGCGCAGCGCCACGATCGTGTCCACGTTCTGGCCGCCGACCTGGTAGCGGTCCACGTCCAGGATGTCGGGGAACCGGTAGAATGGGCGGATCCGTTGCAACTGCTGGAAGGTCTCGCCCACCACGTTCGGGTCCAGCAGCCGGACTCCGCCGAGCCGTTCCACCTCGGCCTGGAGCTTGGCCGGATCCGTCTCCGGACGGGCGCCGTACTCGGTGGTGACCTTCGTGTTCTGCACCCCGTAGGCGGCGCGGGTCGCCTCGATGTTGCGCTGGATGAACTGGCGCTCCTTGGCCAGCTCGTCCGGCTTCACCTGGAACTGCTGGATCAGCAGCGGATACACGCCGCCGACCAGGATCGCCGACAGCACCAGCAGCGTGAAGCCGACACCCGGCAGCATCATGCCCCGCCGCACGATGTTGCTGAAGAACAGCGCGGCGCAGATGACCGCGATCACGGCGAGGATCGTCTTGGCGGGCAGCAGGGCGTTGATGTCGGTGTAGGACGCGCCCGTCGCCACACCCCGCTCCGAATGCACCAGGCCGTACCGGTCGAACCAGTACGCCACCGCCTTCATCAGGATGAACAGCCCCACCAGCACCGACAGGTGCGCCCGCGCCGGAGGGCTCGCCTTGTCACCCGGCCCCTGCAGGCGCAACCCGCCGTACAGGTAGTGCACCATCAGCGCCGCCAGGATCGACAGGATCACTGTGGCGAACAGCACACCCAGCAGCAGCCGGATGAACGGATAGGTGAAGACGTAGAACGACACGTCCTTGTGGAACTGCGGATCCTCCACGCCGAACGACGTGCGGTTCAACCAGGCCAGGAACACCGGCCACTGCCCGGCCACCGACGAACCCGTCAGCAGCCCCAGCAGGCCCAGCGCCGCGCCCGCGATCCACTTGCGGCGCGGATCGACCACCGCCCGATATCGCTCCAGGCCCTGCTGCTCCACCGACAGCGGCCGGTACGCCGGACGCAGCCGGTAGGCGATCACCATGTTCGCGCCCACCAGCAGCGCCATCAGCGCCCCGGCCCCGAAGAACAGCAACACCTTCGACCACAGTTCCGTGGTGTAGACCGAGGAAAAGCCGACCGAGCGATACCAGAGGAGGTTCGTCCACACCGACGTGAACAGCATGAACGCGACCAGCAGCACTGCCAGTACCACCACTACCGGTAGTACGAGACGGCTCCGTCCGGTCCCGAGCCGGCGCCCGAATGCGGGAGTCCGGAAGGTCAAGGTCCCCTCCGTTCGACAGGATCGTGCTCACCGGCCACGCCGGTGCTGTCTATGCAACTTATCTAGTTGGCCGGGGGTTCCCGCATTTCCTCTGAGGGATTGAGGGGAAGATGGTCGCGTGAGCCTTCTGGAAGAAGTCGTACAGGACCTGGAACGCCACTCCGCCCGAGAGGGCTGGGACGCCGCCCCCCGCCTGTACGCCCTGGTGCAGAGCGAAGAACTGCGCAAGGCCGAACCCGAACTGGCCGACCAGCTCGGCCTGCGGCCCGACGTTCACACCCTCGCCGCACTCGAACAACCCGCCCTCCCCGAGCAGGCCGCCGTCGAAGACGCGCTCGCCGCCATCGCCTGGCCGGACGCCGTCGCCGGCTGCGCCCTGGTCCTGGAACGGGTCGTCCTGCCCCCCGAAGCCGAGGAGGACATCCCCGAAGACGCGGCCGAGGCCGCCGAATGGGCCGCACGCCACCCCAAACGCGAAGACGTCCGCATGGTCGTCGGCGTCCTCCGCGACGGCACCCGGCACTCCGCCCTCCGGCTCCGCCGCCACGACCTCGACGACGAGGTCCTGACCGGCCCCGACCTCGTCCCCGGCCTCGCCGACGCCCTGGCCGCCACCTTCGAGCCGGATTTGCCTGCTTAGCAAGCACGAGCTGCGCTCGTCCTTAGCAAGCACGAGCTGCGCTCGTCGCTGGCGCTCCTCGCTTGTCGTGCTTGCGGCGATCGCTGCATCGCTTCGACTCGCCTTGGCGGCTCGCTGCGCGATCAGGTTCCTCGCAAGCTCGGAACCTGCCTTCGGTCGCGATCGCAACGCCTGAGCGCCGTTCGGGGCTGGGGTGTTGGCTGAGGTAGGTGGGGCCTGTCTTCGGGCTTGATCGTGGCGTGTGGGATCTCTTGGGTTGAGCCTGATGATCGGGGTAGTTGATCGGCTGCGGCCGTCCCGTCCCATGGCCGGGCGGGTAACCTTCCGGGTGAGCGAGCTGGAGGCACGCGTGACTGACGTGATCAAGCTGGTCGGGGTGCGGGACACGCCGTTGTCGGTCGACGAGGTGTTCGCGGCGGTCGGCGACCCCGGGGCCGGGGGCATCGCGCTGTTCGCCGGGACGGTCCGCGACCACGACCATGCGAGGAGCGTCAGCGCCCTGTCCTACAGCGCGCACCCCACCGTCGAACGGGAGCTGCGCGCCGTGATGGAGAAGGTCGCCGCCGACTTCCCCGTCAAGGCGCTGGCCGCCGTCCACCGGGTCGGCGACCTGGAGATCGGCGACATCGCCGTCGTCGTCGCCGCGTCCTGCCCGCACCGCGCCGAGGCGTTCGCCGCCTGCCGCCGCCTCATCGACGACCTCAAGGCCCAGGTCCCCATCTGGAAGCACCAGCGGTTCGCCGACGGCGGAGACGAATGGGTCGGCGCATGCTGAGCCCGCGCGCCGCATAGGGTTTCCGCATGTCCCGTCGTGCCGCGACCCTCGCCGTAGCGAACGCTCTCGTCCTGGTGCTGGCCCTCGTCGGCTCCCTGATGCCGGTGCCGTACGTCGCCCTCATGCCCGGGCCCACCAGCAACACGCTGGGCACCAACGACAAGGGCGAGCCGTTCATCAAGATCGAGGGGCGGCGGACCTACCAGGACGGCGGCCACCTCAACTTCACCACCGTCACCTACCGGGGCGGCCCCGGCAGCCGCATCGACCTGTTCAGCGCCCTCCAGGGCTGGCTGGACGGCGACGTCGCCATCGTTCCCGAGGAGACGATCTTCCCGCGGAACGAGACGCAGCGGCAGGTCGACGAGGAGAACACGCGGCAGATGCGCGACTCCCAGCAGAGCGCCGAGGCCGCCGCCCTGAACGAACTCGGCATCAAGGTGCCCGTCCAGGTCGTCGTCGACAGCGTCCAGAAGGGCCGGCCCGCCGACGGGCGGCTCCGCCCCGGCGACCAGATCATCGCCGTGGACGGGCAGCGCGTCACCAACGTCACCTCCGTCACCGAGCCCATGGCCCGGCGGAAGATCGGCGTCCCCGTCACCTTCACCTACAACCGGGGCGGCAAAGAGGAGAAGATCACCCTCACCACCGTCGCCGGACCCGACGGCAAGCGCCCCGTCGTCGGCATCGTCCTCACCGAGCGGTACCGGTTCCCCTTCAAGATCGACATCAGCGTGGGCGACATCGGCGGCCCCAGCGCCGGCCTCATGTTCTCCCTCGCCATCATCGACAAACTCACCCCCGGCCCCCTCACCGGCGGCGCGTTCATCGCCGGCACCGGCACCATCACCCCCGAAGGCGAGGTCGGCCCCATCGGCGGCATCCAGCAGAAGATGATCGCCGCCCGCCACGCCGGCGCCACCGTGTTCCTCACCCCCAAGGACAACTGCGAGGACGCCACGGAAGCCCGCCCCGACGGCCTGCGCCTCGTCCGCGCCGACAACCTGCACAGCACCATCCAGGCCATCAACGCCCTCAAGGCCGGCAAAGGCGACGTGCCCACGTGCGACTGAAACGATTTGGCGCGCCGCCCCCGCTGCCCGTAAGGTTGACCCATCACCGCGGGGTGGAGCAGTTCGGTAGCTCGCTGGGCTCATAACCCAGAGGTCGCAGGTTCAAATCCTGCCCCCGCTACGGGTCCTGGGGTCCGTGTGGTCGGAGGCGTTGCCTCCTTCCCCGCGGGCCCCTTTGCTGTGTTTGCCCAGGGGGGCGACCCCCTGGAACCCCCGGCGCGGGGGCTGCGCCCCCTTTTGCGGACGCTGCGCGTCCTTGATTGGGGGCTTCGCCCCCTTGCCCCCCTTTGGGGCTCCGCCCCTTGCGGGTTGGTTTTAGGTCGGTTGGGGTTCTAGGTGGGGGTGGAGGGTCAAGGCCAGATGGAGGGTCAGGCGGTCCTGGCCGTTGGTGAGGGACAGGTTGGTCAGCTCCTCTATGCGGGCCAGGCGGTGGTAGAGGGTCTGGCGGTGGATGTTGAGGGCTCGGGCCGTCTTCTGGACGGCGCCCGCGTTGTCCAGGTACGTGCGGGCGGTACGGGCCAGGTCGGGGTTGCCGAGAAGCGCGTGCAGCTCGGGTGGGACGGCGGACCTGGCCAAGGTCTCGTCGTCCGCGCAGCGGAGCAGGCGGAGGGCGCCCAGGGACGACCAGGTGCGGGTCTCGCCGGGGGTTGCCGTGCGGGCGGCCACGCGGGCTCGTAGCCAGCCCTCGCGTATCTCCTGGAGGCTGCCGCAGGGGGCGTAGACGCCCGCTCTGGTCGCCTGCTTGCGTTCCAGGAGCAACTGCCTGGCCCGCTCGACGACGTGCTCGACAGTGGCGGGGGACGTGACCAGGATGTGGTCGCCCTCCCAGATCGTCGTCAGGACGCTGCGGGGCAGCAGCCAGGGGTTCAGCGGCGCGCGGTCGGCGCCGCGCAGGACGGCCACGGCGAACGGGGGCGTGAGGATCTCCGACAGCTCGCTGGTCGCCTGGGCCTGGACGTCGGGCCGCGTGGTGAGGAGATCGGCGAGCTTCCAGCCGAGATCGTCCCGGTCCCGGGTCTGGCGGGCCATGAGCAGGGCGGCGCGTTCGGCGAGGGGCATGGCCTGGACGGCGAGCGCGGCGTCGATGTGGTCGTCGCCGTCCAGGAGCCACAGGTAGCCGTAGGTGACGCCGTTCCGGCGGACGGGCAGGCAGAGGCGGGCCAGCAGGTCGGCGTCCGGATCGGCCGGGATGCGGACGGGGCCCGTGGCGCGGGCGATGCCGTGCCGCTCGAAGCGGACGCGGACCTCGTCGGTCGAACGGCGGTACAGGATCGACTCGGTGCGCACCGGGTCGATCGTGCCGCCGTGCGGGGCGTGGGCGACCAGGTGGAAGTCGCGGTCCTCCAGGGTCGCCGGGGCCTTCAGCAGGTCGGCCGCGGTCTCCACCAGATCCTGCAGATCGTCGCGTTCAGACATCTGTATGACCGATACATGGTTGGAATGTGACGTTCGACTGTACCTGGGGTGGCGGGCGCTGTTTAGCGTGGATTGCTGTGATCAGCCCACTGCTGCTGGCCGCCCGCAGCGAGCGGGTGCGCCGACTGGTGACCGGCCTGCCCGTGACGCGGCGGGTCGTGGACCGGTTCGTGGCCGGTGAGACCGTCGAGTCCGCGGTGAGGGCCACCCGGGAACTGACCGGTGCGGGGCTCGCGGTCACGCTCGACCACCTTGGCGAGGACGTTCGGGACCGGGACCAGGCCGAGGCGACGCGCGATGCGTATTTGAAGCTTTGCGCGGAACTGGAAAGGGCCGGTCTGAGCCAGGGCGCCGAGGCTTCGGTGAAGCTGTCGGCCCTTGGACTGCGGGTCGAGGATCGCCTGGCCCTCGACAACGCCCGGCGGATCTGTGAAGGCGCCGAACGAGCCGGAATGGCCGTCACGGTCGACATGGAAGACCACACGACGGTCGATTCCACTTTGGACATCGTCCGGGAGCTGCGGACCGACTTTCCCGGCGTGGGCGTCGCCGTCCAGGCGATGCTGCGGCGCAGCGAAGACGACCTCCGGGACCTCGCCGGGACGCGGGTCCGGCTGGTCAAAGGGGCCTACGCGGAACCGGCGTCCGTCGCGTACCAGACGAAGGCCGAGGTCGATCGGGCATATGTGCGGGGGCTCCGGTTGTTGATGAGAGAGCCCGGCGGATATCCGATGGTGGCCTCCCACGACCCCCGGATGATCGAGCTGGCGCTCTGGATGGCGAGGGACGCCGGACGCGAACCCGGAACCTACGAGTTCCAGATGCTCTACGGAATCCGCGGCGCCGAACAGAAGCGCCTCGCCGGGCTGGGGGAACGCATGCGCGTTTACGTGCCCTACGGCTCCGATTGGTACGGGTACTTCATGCGGCGCCTCGCCGAACGTCCCGCCAATCTCGCCTTCTTTCTTCGTTCGTTCGTTTCCCGCTGAGGAGGACCCATGGACGCCGTGAGCCGAGTGCCAGAGCCCGTCAACGAGCCGGTACGGGAATACGCGCCGGGCAGCCCCGAGCGGGCACGGCTGGAGGCGAAACTCGCCGAATTGCAGTCCAGGCCGATCGACCTGCCGATGACCATCGGCGGCGTACGGCGCATGGGCGCGGGAGAGAAGATCGACGTGGTGCAGCCGCACCGGCACGCCGCCGTACTCGGCACGTTCGGGACCGCGACGCAGGACGACGCGCGCGACGCGATCGACGCGGCGCTCGCCGCCGCCCCCGGATGGCGGGCCCTGCCGTTCGACGAACGCGCCGCGATCTTCCTGAGGGCCGCCGACCTGCTGGCCGGCCCCTGGCGGGAGACGCTGCTGGCCGCCACCATGCTCGGCCAGAGCAAGACCGTCCAGCAGGCCGAGATCGACAGCCCCTGCGAGCTCGTCGACTTCTGGCGGTTCAACGTCCACTACGCCCGGCGGATCCTCGCCGAACAGCCGATCAGCGGCCCCGGCGTGTGGAACCGCGCCGACTACCGGCCGCTGGAAGGGTTCGTCTACGCGATCACCCCGTTCAACTTCACCGCCATCGCCGGGAACCTGCCGACCGCGCCCGCGCTGATGGGCAACGTGGTCGTGTGGAAGCCGTCCCCCACCCAGACCTACTCCGCCGTCCTGCTCATGCGGCTGCTGGAGGAGGCCGGGTTGCCGCCCGGCGTCATCAACCTGGTGACGGGCGACGGCATCGCCGTCTCAGAGGTCGCCCTGTCCCACCGCGACCTCGCCGGGATCCACTTCACCGGCAGCACCGCGACCTTCCAAAGGCTGTGGCGGGCCGTGGGCGAGAACATCGCCGGATACCGCTCCTACCCCCGGCTGGTCGGCGAGACCGGCGGCAAGGACTTCGTGCTCGCGCACCCGTCCGCCGACACCGCGGTGCTCAAGACCGCCCTGATCCGAGGCGCCTTCGAGTACCAGGGGCAGAAGTGCTCGGCCGCGTCCCGCGCCTACATCCCGCGTTCCCTGTGGGACGGCGGGTTCCGGGACGAGCTCGTCGCCGAAGTCGAGGCGCTGACCATGGGGGACGTCACCGACCTCGGCAACTTCATGGGGGCCGTCATCGACGCCCGCGCCTTCGCCAAGAACCGCGACGCGATCCTCCGCGCCCAGAACGACCCCGCCGTGGAGATCGCCGCCGGAGGCACGTACGACGACAGCGTCGGCTACTTCGTCCGCCCCACCGTGCTCGTGTCCGGCGACCCCGAGAACGACATCTTCAAGACCGAGTACTTCGGGCCCATCCTCGGCGTCCACGTCTACGACGACGACCGCTACGACGACGTCGTCGCCCAGCTCGAATCGGTGTCCGCCTACGCCCTCACCGGGGCCGTCATCGCACGGGACCGCGAGGCCATCGACCGTACGGCCGAAGCCCTCCGCTTCGCCGCCGGCAACTTCTACATCAACGACAAGCCCACCGGCGCCGTCGTCGGCCAGCAGCCCTTCGGAGGCGGCCGCGCGTCCGGCACCAACGACAAGGCGGGATCCATCTTCAACCTGCTGCGCTGGACGTCGCCGCGCTCCATCAAGGAGACCTTCGTCCCGCCGACCGACCACCGCTACCCCCACATGGGCTGACCCGAATCGGTTTGCCTAAGGACCCGCAGCCCCATAGAGTTGACCCATCACCGCGGGGTGGAGCAGTTCGGTAGCTCGCTGGGCTCATAACCCAGAGGTCGCAGGTTCAAATCCTGCCCCCGCTACGGGTCCTGGGGTCCGTGTGGTCGGAGGCTTTGCCTCCTTCCCTGCGGGCCCCTTTGCTGTGTTTGCCCAGGGGGGCGACCCCCTGGAACCCCCGGCGCGGGGGCTGCGCCCCCTTTTGCGGACGCTGCGCGTCCTTGATTGGGGGCTTCGCCCCCTTGCCCTTCGCCCCCTTGCCCCCCTTGGGGCTTCGCCCCCTTGCCCCCCTTTGGGGCTTCGCCCCCTTGCCCCCCTTTGGGGCTTCGCCCCTTTTCCCTTTTAGGGTTGGGGTTATGAGGGGTTGGGGTGCTGGGGCTTTGGACGTTGTCGGCGTGCTTGTTTTTGTGGGGATTGGGCGGGCCTCGCATGAGGAGGCGCTGAGTTTGGCGGGGTTCGCCGGGACGGCTTGGCCGTTTCTTGTGGGGCTCGCGGTCGGGTGGGGCGCGACCAGGGCTTGGCGGGAGCCGGAAAGGGTTTGGCCCGTCGGGGTCGGAGTGTGGGTTCTGACGGTGGCTTGCGGGATGGTGCTGCGGGCGGTCTCGGGGCAGGGGACGGCGGCTGCGTTCGTGGTGGTGGCGACGGTCTTCCTCGGGGTCCTGCTCGTGGGGTGGCGTGCCTTGAACAAGCGGTTGACGTGGGTACGTGGGCACTGATGTCGTTGCGACACACTTCGGGCTTCGTGTGGAGGGACGACGATGGGACGTGCGCTACGGGACTGGCTCGACAAGCCGAAGGCCGGACGTGGCGTTCATCTGGCGGCGGACGACGGCTCCTGGGAGTTCCGTGAGTACGGGGAGCTGGCGGCGGGGGCGAGGCGTCGTGCCGCGGCGCTGATCGAGGAGGGTGTGCGGCCCGGAGACGTGGTGTGTCTCGTCCTGCCCACGGACTACACGTGCATGGAGACGTACTACGCGGTCTGGGCGGCGGGGGCGACCGTCTGCCTGATCACACCGCCGTTGTTCCAGGACGGGGACGACTATGTGGCGCACGTGGCGGCGATCCTGCGGCAGGCGCGGCCCGTGCTCGTCGTGGCGTCGGACGAGCTGGCCCCGCTGGCCGGGCGGGCGATGGAGGCGGCGGGGCTTCCCGGGGAGCCGGTGCGGCCCCGAAAGGGGGCGGCCGAGGCGGAGGTGCGGGAGGCCGGGGACCTGGCCCTGTTGCAGTTCACGTCGGGGTCGAGCGGGTCGCCGCGCGGGGTGATGGTGACCTGGGCCAATCTGGAGGCCAACATCGAGCTCATCGTTCGCACGGCCGGGTTCCGGGACGACCACTCGGTGTCGTCGTGGCTGCCGCTGTACCACGACATGGGGCTCATCGGCTGCTTCATCGCGCCCATCGCGTGGCAGCTCAACCTGTGGTTGATGCGGCCCGACGCGTTCATCCGCGACCCGGCGCGGTGGGTGCGGACGTTCGAGCACGCGGTGCACACGGCGGCGCCGCCCTTCGCTTACGCGTATGTGGCGCGAAGGGTGAAGCCCGAGCAACTGGAGGGCATCGACCTGTCCGGGTGGGAGACCGCGATCATCGGGGCGGAGCCGATCGATCCGCACGCGCTGGAGGTGTTCGCGCGGCTGACCGAGCCGTTCGGGTTCCGGCGCGAGTCGCTCAAGCCCGCGTACGGGATGGCCGAGGCCACGCTGCTGATCACGATGGACGCGGAGCCGCGGAGGCCGCTGGCGGTGCGGCCCGACGCCTCGTCCCTGAGCTTCGGTGAGCCGGTACGGATCCTGTCCGAGCATGAGCTGGGGGAGGAGTCCGTGGGCGCCAAGGCGGGCTGGGTCGTGGGGTGCGGGACGCCCGAGGAGGACGTCCCCCTTCTGATCGTGGACGACGAGGGACGGGAACTGGGGGAGGGCTTCCTCGGCGAGATCGTGGTCGGCGGGAGGTCGGCGTGCTCGGGGTATTACGCGGGGGCCGAGGGGAAGTCCACGCGGTTCGAGGGTGGCCTGGTGTACACGGGGGACGCGGGGTTCTTCTATCGGGGGCAGTTGTTCGTGCTGGGGCGGATGGGCGAGAGCATCAAGGTGCGCGGCCGGTCCGTCTACGTGGAGGATCTGGAGGCCAAGGTCGCCGAGGTGTCGGGCCTGGGTAAGGGCCGGATCGTGGTCGTGGGGGTGCCCGGTGCCGGGACGAAGGGGCTGGCCCTGTTCGCGGAGACGCAGGACGCGGGGTGGGCCGGTGACGTGCGGGAGATGCTGCGGCGGCGGCTGGGGGATGACGTCGAGGTGACCATCGTCATCGGAAAGGGGCTGATCCAGCGAACGTCCAGCGGCAAGCCGCGGCGCCGGTACATGTGGGAGCGGCTGCGGGCGGGCCGGATGGACGGGGCCCGGATCCTGTGATCGGGTCGGTGCTGTCCCGGTTGGGCGCCACGGCCCAGAACGCGCTGGAGGTCGTGCGGTTCGGCGGTCTCGACACCGAGGACGACGCGTCTCCGTTCGAGGTCGTGGCGGAGCGGCGGAACCATCGGCTGCGGCACTACTTCCCGGGTGGGAGCGGGCCCGTGGTCGTGCTGGTGCCGCCGTTGATGGTCAGCACCGAGGTGTACGACATCTCGTCCAGGGTGAGCGCCGTCGGGGTGCTGCGCGAGCTGGGCGTGGATCCGTGGGTCGTGGATTTCGGGGCGCCCGAGAGGGAGCCGGGCGGGTTGGAACGTACCCTCACCGATCATGTCCTGGCGGTCAGCGAGGCCGTCGACACCGTGCGGGAGATCACGGGCCGGGACGTCCATCTCGGCGGCTACTCGCAGGGCGGGATGTTCTGCTACCAGGCCGCGGCCTACCGCAGGAGCGAGGGGATCGCCTCGCTGGTGACCTTCGGCAGCCCGGCCGACACGAGTGTGGGCCTGCCGTTCGGGCTGCCCGCGTGGGTGGCCGGTGAGACGGGACGCATCCCCGACCGGCTGCTCGGGAGCTTCGCCGTGCCCGGCTGGGTGACCCGGACGGGCTTCCAACTGCTGAGCCCCGTGAAGTCGGTGCGGAGCCGGGTGGACTTCATCCTGCGCCTGCACGACAGGGAGCGGCTGGCGCCCCGCGAGCGGCAGCGGCGGTTCCTGGAGCGTTCGGGGTGGGTCGCCTGGCCCGGCCCGGCGCTGGCGGAGTTCGTCCGGCAGTTCGTGGCGCACAACCGGATGCTGACCGGCGGGTTCGTCATCGGCGACCGGCTGGTCACGCTGGCCGACATCACCTGCCCGGTGCTGACGTTCGTGGGCGAGGTGGACGAGATCGCCTCCCCGGACATGGTGCGCGGGATCCGCCGGGCGGCGCCCCGCGCCGAGGTGTACGAGGCGTCGCTGCGCGCCGGGCATTTCGGGCTGGTGGTCGGGACGCAGGCGGTCGCCCGGACGTGGCCCATGGTGGCCGGGTGGGTGAAATCGCAGGAAGGCGAAGAGAAACTGCCCGAGGGCGTGAGCCTCGGGGAGGCGTCCGCTCCCGCTGAGGGGACGGCGCAGGTCGGGTTGCAACTGGTGGCCGGGATCGGGGCCGGCGCGGTGCGGTCGGCCGCGCGGGTGGTGCGGGGATCGCGGCAACTGACCTCGGAGGCCGTCCAGAACCTGCCGCGCCTCGCCCGGCTGGAGAGGATCCAATCCGACACGCGGATGTCGCTGGGGCTGCTTCTGGACGAGCAGGCGCGGCGCGCGCCCAGCGATGTCTTCTTCCTGTATCGGGGGCGTCCCTATACGCAGGAGGCGGCCAAGGGGCGGATCGACGCCATCGTCCGTGGGCTCATCCAGGTGGGTGTGCGGCAGGGCGACGCGGTCGGCGTGCTGATGGAGACGCGGCCGACGGCGCTGGCGCTGGTGGCGGCGCTGAGCCGGCTGGGGGCCGTGGCGGTGCTGCTGCGCCCGGACGGGGAACCGGGCAGGGAGGCGGCCCTGGGCGAGGTCCGCCGGGTGATCGCGGACCCCGGGAACGTCCGGCGCGCCCTTCAGATCGGTGGCGTGGAGGTGCTGGCGCTCGGCGGCGCGGAGGAGGGGCGTGACCTGCCCGTCTTCGACATGGAGACGATCGATCCCGGCGAGGCGCCGGTGCCGGGCTGGTACGAGCCCAATCCCGGGCGTGCAGGCGACACCGCGTTCGTCCTGTTCACGGGGAGCGGGGAGCATCTGTGGGCGAACCGGGTCACCAACCGCAGGTGGGCGCTGTCGGCGTTCGGGACGGCGTCGTCGGCGTCGCTGTCCCCGTCCGACACCGTCTACAGCCTGACCCCGTTGCAGCACCCGTCCGCCCTGCTGATGAGCCTGGGCGGGGCGGTCGCGGGCGGCGCGCGGCTGGCGCTGGCCAGCGCCTACGACCCCGGGACGTTCTGGGACGAGGCGCGGCGCTACGGGGTCACCGTCGCCTCCTACACCTGGACGCGCCTGCGCGACCTGGTGAACGCGCCGCCGAACCCGGGTGAGCGGCACCATCCCGTCCGGCTGTTCATCGGGTCCGGCATGCCGCGCGGCCTGTGGCGGCGGGTGGAGGAGCGGTTCGCGCCCGCGCGGGTGCTGGAGTTCTACGCCTCCACCGAGGGGGAGGCGATCCTGGTCAACGTGAGCGGCCGCAAGCGCGGGTCGCTGGGACGGCCCCTGCCGGGGAGCGCGGAGGTGCGGCTGGCCCGGTACGACCTTGAGCGCGGCCGCCTGGAGGAGGGGCCGGACGGGTTCGCGGTGGAGTGCGGCCCCGACGAGATCGGGATGCTGGTGGCGCGGGTCCGGGAGGGGGAGCGGTCCGGCAGGCCGGTGCGCGGCCTGTTCGCCCCCTCCGACGCCTGGCGGATCACCGGCGACCTGTTCCGCCGCGACGCCGACGGCGACTTCTGGCCGGCCGGGCGGGAGGCCGAGCTGATCCGCACCGCCGACGGGATCGTGCCGCCCGGACCGGTCAGGGACGCGCTCGGCGATCTCCCGTACGTCGACATGGTCGCGGTCTACGGCGTCCCGTCCGGGGACGCCGAGGTGGCCGTGGCGGCGGTCAGCCTGCGCGAAGGCGGCCGGCTGAAGCCGATCGACCTGTCGGAGGCGCTGCTGCGCGTCCGCCCGGAGCTGCGGCCCGCGCTGGTCAGGGTGGTGGACGAGATCCCCGTGACGGCCGCGGGACGGGTGCGCACCGAGCCGCTGCGGAACGAGGGCGTCCCGGAGGCGTCCGGCGGCCGGGCGTACTACCGGGACCGTTCCGGCGCGTACCGGCCGCTGACGGACGGTGCGCGGCGCGGTCTCGCGGCGCCGTAGCCCCTTCATGACGCCCGGGTCACCTTACGGTGCCGCACCATTCCGATGTGTCCGGTGTGTCGTTACTCTCAGAGCGGTCGAGTGTTCAATGTCGTTCTAGGTGGGAGCACGGCATGGATACGGTCGTTCAGACTGCGTACGGGAAGGTGCGCGGTTCGGTTAAAGACGGGATCCGCAGCTATCTCGGAATCCCGTACGCCGCTCCGCCTTTCGGAGCCAGGCGGTTCGCGCCGCCGGGCCCTCCCGACCCCTGGGAGGGGGTGCGGGACGCCACATCGTTCGGGCCGACGGCGCCCAAGCCCGGTTATCCCTCGCCCTACAACGTGCTCCTGCCCGACCCCGAGATCCCGGGCGAGGACTGCCTCAACCTGAACATCTGGGCGCCCGAGGGAGACGGGCTCCCGGTGATGGTGTGGATCCACGGCGGCGCGTTCCGCAACGGCTCGGGTTCCGTCGCCGTCTACAACGGGGCGAACTTCGCCCGTGACGGCGTGATCTGCGTGACCATCAACTACCGGCTCGGCGTCGAGGGTTTCGCGTACCTGCCGGGCGCCGCCGCGCCCGCCAACCGCGGGCTGCGCGACCAGATCGCGGCGCTGACCTGGGTCCGCGACAACATCGCGGCGTTCGGCGGCGACCCCGGCAACGTCACCGTGTTCGGCGAGTCGGCGGGCGGGATGAGCGTCAGCGCGCTGCTGTCCCTGGACCTCGGCCTGTTCCGGCGGGCGATCGCGCAGAGCGGCGCCGGCAACGTCGCCCAGACCCCCGACGACGCGCTGCTGGTCACCAAGGAGATCGCGGCCAGGCTCGGGGTGGAGCCGACCGCCGAGGGCTTCGCCGCGCTGGACCCCGACACGATCATGCCCGTGCAGACCGCGGTGTCGCAGGAGGTGGCGGCGCTGCCCGACCCCGGCCGCTGGGGCGCGTCCACCGCCTCGACCGGGATGGCGCTGATCCCCGTGGTGGACGACGACCTGCTCGCCCGCCGTCCCGAGGAGGCCGTGGCGGACGGCGCGGGACGGGACGTGGACCTGCTGGTCGGCTACACCGCCGAGGAGTTCAGGCTGTTCCTGTTCCCGACCGGCCTGGCCGGGGCGATCACGCCCGAGCTGGTCGGGGTGTCCGCGGCCGGGCTCGGCGCGCCGCCGTCCGTGGTCGCCGCCTACCGGGCGGCGCACCCGGAGCTGTCCGCCGGGGAGCTGCTGGCCACGCTGATCACCGACGCGCTGTTCCGCGTCCCGGCCAACCGGCTCGCCGAGGGGCACGCCGGCCGGACCTGGATGTACGAGTTCGGCTGGCGGTCGCCGATCGACGGCCTGGGCGCCTGCCACGCGCTGGAGCTGGGCTTCGTCTTCGACAATCTGGGCGCGCCGGACACCATCGAGCTCGCGGGCGAGAACCCGCCGCAGGAACTGGCCGACGTCATGCACAAGGCGTGGGTCGACTTCGCGACCCACGGCGACCCGGGCTGGCGGCCCTTCGACCCGGACGAGCGCCCGGTCAAGGTCTTCGACGGCGAGCGGAACCCGGTCGTCCTCGACCCGCGCGGCGAGGACCGCCGACGCTGGTGAAGCGGGCCGGCCGGCCCGTGAAGGGCCGGCCCGCCCGGCGGGTCAGCTTCCCAGCCGCTTGCGTCCCTGCGCGCGCAGGCGCCGCCGCTGGCTCGGGTCGAGCATGAAATAGCCCACGACCGGCAGCGCGAGCGCCCCGAGCACGATCAGGGCGGCGGTCCACCAGCCCAGGATCGACAGCAGCAGGAAGAGCGCCACTCCGCCGATGAGAATCTTGATTGGGGTCGCCATCCGTTACCTCCGTACGGCCGCTCACCCTGAGAACGATCGCGCGCGGCCGGTCGTTCCACGATATATCGCGTTTCTGGTCCCGGCCAGCTCAGGATGCCCCCGAGGCGGTCAAGACTCCTAGATCCGGAGGGAGAGCTGGCCGCCGCCCAGCACCCGCAGCACCTCGGCGTGCAGCTTGCCGTTCGTGCACACGACGCTGCCGCCGTCCGGTCCGGGCACGCCCGACAGATCGGTGAACATCCCGCCGGCCTCCTCCACGATCACCTGGAGCGCGGCCAGGTCCCACAGGGACACCTCGGGCTCGGTGGAGATGTCGACGGCGCCCTCGGCCACCATCATGTGCGACCAGAAGTCGCCGAACGCCCGCGTCCGCCACACCGAGCGGGTCAGGTCCAGGAACCGGTCGAGGCGCTGCTGCTCCTCCCAGCCGCTGAGGCTGGAGAACGACAGCGAGGCGTCCGACAGCTCGGTGACCTGCGACACCTGGAGCCGGGTGGCCCGCGACAGGCTGCGGCCCGTCCAGGAGCCGCCGCCGCGCGCCGCCCACCAGCGGCGGTTCAGCGCCGGGGCCGACACCAGGCCGACCACCACCTCGTCCTCCTCCATCAGCGCGATCAGCGTGGCCCACACCGGGACGCCGCGGACGAAGTTCTTGGTGGCGTCGATCGGGTCGATGATCCAGCAGCGCTGGCTGAACCCGGTGCGGCCGTACTCCTCGCCCAGCACCGCGTCCCGCGGCCTCGCCCGCTTCAGCGTGCCGCGGATCTGCTCCTCGACGCTGCGGTCGGCATCGCTGACCGGGGTCAGGTCCGGCTTGGTCTCGATGTCGAGATCGAGAGCGCGGAAACGCCTGGTCGTGATGTCGTCGGCCCCGTCCGCCAGCACATGCGCGAGACGCAGGTCATCCGAATAGCCCGCCACGGCGTGCCACGCTACCGTGATCACGCCCCGCACCGACACACTTACCGGCGCCCCACGGGGTGAGGCGTGACTTTCCCGGAAACCCCGGGCGGTCGCCCGGCGACGCCGCGTGAATGAGATCATGGTCACATGGCGCACGATCTTCCCGCGTGGGTGGCAGAGCTCACCGACCCGCGCCGGGCGCGGACCGTGGACGAGCTGGCCGACCGGCTCGTCCCTCTCGCCGAGCATGCCGTCGACGTGTCCCGCCGGATGCAGGCCCTGCTCAACGAGCTGAACGACCCGTTCAAGCAGGACGCGATGCACGGGCGCGTGGAACGGCTGAAGGAGCGGTCGGGCGAGGCGCTGGACGAGATCACCGAGGAGATCGCCGCGTCCGGCCGGGAACGGGTCGACCGGATCTGGTCGGGCTGGCGTGAGCGCGCCGCCGCCGATGGCGCGGACGGGCCGGACGAGGACGTGCTGCGCCGGCGGCTGGACGCCGACATCGTCCCGCTGGTGACGCTTCAGGCGCAGGAGGCCGCCCGGCGTGTCGCCGCCGCCACGTCCGAGGGGCTGGGCGAGGCGGCGCGCACGCTGCTCACCAGGATCGACGAGCTGGCCAAGGTCGTCACCGAGCTGATCCATGACGTGCTGCCGCTCGCGCGGGAGGGGCTGACGCTGGCCGGGCGCATCTCGGCGCTGTCGACCCGGGCGCGGCAGGCCCCGCGCGGCCCCGTTCCCGACGACCTCAGGGACGAGGGCGAGGAGACGGCGCGGGCGTTCGACGAGGCGGTGGCGCGGCTGGAACTGGAGTGGGCCGCGCTGGGCTCCCGCGCGGCCGGTGTGCGGGCGGCGCTGCGCGGCGCGGAGGAGACGGCGTTCAGCCAGGTGACCGGCACGATGACGCGGTGCGTGGAGGAACTGGCGCCCGAGCACGTGCGGGCGCTGGACGAGGCCGAGGCGCGGGCGCGGGCCTTACTTGAGGAGATCGTCCGCGGGTGATCCCCCGGATCAGGCTTTGCCGACCGACTGCGGGAACCGGAAGAGTGACCGCGGGTCGTAGGCCGCCTTCACCTTGGTGAGCCGGTCGAGGTTGGCGCCGTAGTAGGCGCGGCTCCAGCCGCGCAGGTCCGGGTCCATGTAGTTGACGTACGCGGCGCCGCCCAGATGCGGCTCCATCGCGGCGTGCGTGGCGCGCAGCCAGCCGAGGTCGTCCCCGCCCGCGTTGTACTGGACGGAGAACAGCGCGCGCCGATGCGGGAACGCGGTGTCGCCAGGGCCGATGCGCGCGATCGCGCCGCCCATCGCGTCCATGAGCACCGCTCGTCCGGACACGCCGTTGCCCCCCGTGAACCGCGCGACCAGCGCGGCGATCGCGGCGCCGGACAACGGCCGGTACGCCATGTGCGACTTGCCCGCGTAGTCGGTGCGAGGGAACCGGCCCTCGGGACGCTGCCCGGGAAGGTCTCCCCGGGCATGGCACGCGGCGGTGGACTGCCCGGCGCAGCCTCCCGCCGCCTTCATCGTGTCCAGGTACGGGCGGCTCCGCGCGTCCCGTGCGAACGGCTCGGACCCGACCGCCGCGACCAGGGCGCTCAGGTCCGGGTCGGCGGGCGCCACGCCGATGACCTCCACCGTGGGCGTTCCGGCCCCGGGCGCGGTGCTGAGCTGGAGGCTGGTCCACACCTCGTCCGGCGCGGACGGTGCCCAGCGCTGCCAGCCGCCGATCACCGCGGCCGCCCGTGCCCACGGCCACCGCAGCGTGAACGAGGTCAGGTCGGTGGCGCGGTGGGTGCGGAAGGCGAACTCCACGGCCACCCCGAAGTTGCCGCCCCCGCCGCCCCGGCACGCCCAGAACAGGTCGGGATCGCGGTCGGCGTCGCACGTCCGCGCCTTGCCGTCGACCGTGACGACCGTGACCGTCTGCAGGACGTCGCAGGTCAGGCCGTGGAGCCGGGAGAGCGGGCCCAGACCGCCGCCCAGCGTCAGCCCGGCCACGCCCACGGTCGGGCACGTGCCCGCGGGGACGCCGCCGCCCTGGAGCGCCAGCCGGTCGTACAGGTCGATGAGCCGGGCGCCCGCACCGACCACCGCGCGGCCCCCGTCCGCGCGGACGGCGTTCATCGGCGACACGTCGATGACCAGACCGGTGCCGGTGGACCAGCCCGCGTAGTTGTGGCCGCCGCACCGCACCGCCACCGGCAGCCGCATCCGCGTCGCGAACCCGAGGCATTCGGCCACGTCGTCCGGGCCATCGCAGTAGGCGACGCCCGCCGGGCGGACGTCGTCGAAACGGGGGATGTACAGCCGTCTGGCCTGGTCGTACGCGGCGTCGTCCGGCCTGATCAGCCGCCCCTCCAGGCCCCGGGCCAGGGCGTTCCACTCGGCCGGGCCGGTGGCCGCGGGCAGGGCGGAGACCGGGAGGCCCCGCCCCGCGGACGGGGAACCGGACGTGTCCGAGCACGCGGCCGCGCCGCCCGCCGCCATCGCCGCGCCCGCCGTACCGAGGGCCTTCTTCAGGAACGCGCGTCGATGCACCCGGACATTCTTACTCCATCTCCCCGCCTTCGAGGCTGGAAAGCAGACGCCGCAGGGAGTCGAGCCGGGCCCTGCCGGCGTGCCCCTCGGCCACCCACTCGTCCAGGCCGCATCCCTCCTGGAGGTGGTCGCAGTGCGGCGGGCAGCGCTCGGCCGCGCCCCGCGCCAGGTCGTCGAACGCCTCGATCACCCGCTCGGGCTCGACATGGGCGAGGCCGAAGCTGCGCACGCCCGGGGTGTCGATGATCCAGCCGTCCCCGCCGGGCAGCTCCAGCGCGATCGCCGACGAGGAGGTGTGCCTGCCGCGGCCGGTGACCGCGTTGACCTGGCTCACCGCGCGCTCGGCATCCGGTACGAGGGCGTTCACCAGCGTCGACTTGCCCACGCCCGAGTGCCCGACCATGACGCTCGTGCGTCCGGCCAGATGCCCGCGCAGCTCCTGGAGGTCGCCGCCGCGGCGCGTCACCACGTACGGGACGCCCAAAGGCGCGTACACCGCGAGCAGCTCGTCGGGACGGGCGAGGTCGGCCTTGGTGAGGCACAGCAGCGGGTCCATGCCCGCGTCGTACGCCGCGACCAGCGTGCGGTCGATCAGCCGCGGTCTCGGCTCGGGGTCGGCCAGCGCCGTGACGATCACGAGCTGGTCGGCGTTGGCCACGATCACCCGTTCGAACGGGTCGGTGTCGTCGGCGGTGCGGCGCAGCGCGGAGGTGCGCGGCTCCACCCGCACGATCCTGGCCAGCGTGTCGGGATCGCCGGAGGTGTCCCCGACCAGCGCGACCCGGTCGCCCACCACCACGCCCTTGCGGCCCAGCTCGCGGGCCCGCATCGCGGTCACCGTGCGCGTCCCGCCCTCCGCCTCCTCGACCAGGACGCGGTAACGGCCTCTGTCCACGGCGGTCACGAACCCGCCGACCGCGTCCTCGTGCGCGGGACGGCGGCGGGTGCGCGGGCGCGACCCGCGGCGCCCCGGCCGTACCCGGACGTCGTCCTCGTCGTAGTCCCTTACGCGGCGTGGCGGCAGCGTCAGCCCCTTCCCCCAGGCCCCGGCGGCTCCGGTGACGCCGTCGAGAGCATGTCGCTCCACAGGCCGGTGAAACCCGGGAGCGTCTTGCCGACGGTGGCGACATTCTCGACCTCCACGCCGGGGACGGCCAGCCCCAGCACGGCGGCGGCCATCACCATGCGGTGGTCGTCGTAGGTCCGGACCAGGCCGCCGCGCAGCGGGCGCGGCCGGATCTCCAGCCCGTCCGGCAGCTCGGTGACGTCCCCGCCCAGCCCGTTGATCTCCCGGGCCAGCGCGGCCAGCCGGTCGGTCTCGTGCCCGCGCAGGTGCGCGATCCCGGTCAGCCGGGACGGGGTCTCCGCCAGCGCCGCCAGCGCCGCCAGCACGGGGGTCAGCTCCCCGACCTCGTGCAGGTCGGCCTCCAGCCCGCGTACCGTCCCGGTGCCGCGGACGGTCAGGCCCTCAGGGCCGAGGCTCACCTGCGCGCCCATCGCGGCCAGCAGCCCGCGCAGCGCGTCGCCGGGCTGCGTGGTGTCCTCAGGCCAGCCGGGGACCGTGACCCGCCCGCCGGTCACCAGCGCGGCCCCCAGGAACTGCGCCGCGTTGGACAGGTCCGGCTCGATGACCCAGTCGCGCGCCCGGATCGGTCCGGGCGCCACCTGCCACACGTCCTCCCCGGTCTCGACGGTCACGCCGCACTCGCGCAGCATCGCGACCGTCATGGCCAGATGCGGCGCCGACGGCACCGGCGGGCCCTCGTGCCGCACCTCCACGCCCTTGGCGAAGCGGGGCGCGGCCAGCAGCAGCCCCGACACCAGCTGCGAGGACCCGGACGCGTCGATCGTCACCGTGCCGCCCGCCACCGCGCCCGTGCCGCGCACCGTGAACGGCAGCGCGTCCCGTCCCTGGTCGTCGATGACCACGCCCAGATCGCGCAGCGCGCCGATGATCGGGCCCATCGGGCGTTCCCTGGCCCGGGGGTCGCCGTCGATGTCGACCGGGCCCTTGGCCAGCGCCGCCACCGGGGGGAAGAACCGCATCACCGTGCCGGCCAGGCCCACGTCCACCTGCGCGGGGCCGGTGAGCGGACGCGGCATCACCCGCCACTCACCCGAGGGCTCCTCGACGATCCCCACCCCGATGCCGCGCAGCGCGTCGGCCATCAGCAGCGTGTCGCGGCTGCGCAGCGGGCGGACGATCGTCCCCGGGCCGGTGGCCAGTGCCGCCAGGACCAGCGCGCGGTTGGTCATGGACTTGGAGCCGGGCAGCTCGACGGTGGCGTCCACCGGGGCGTCCGCGACCGGAGCGGACCAGTGAGTCGAGGGCATGCCGCCAGGCTATCGGGCGGACGGGGGCGGAACGCGGATCACAAGGGGAGTCACAGAGGACATCACAGAGGACATCACAGGGGACGTCACAGGGGAATGGTGAGCAGCCTGTCGCCGGTTCCCTCGATCACGACCTCGAACCTGTCGATCCGGTCGCGCGGGATCGCCGTCCCGCCATGGGTGATCAGCGGCGCCTGGGAGCCGGGCACGCCGTACCCCTTGGGCGGCACGGCCCAGCCGGTGACCACCGACCGCTGCCCGGTGGTGGACACCGCCTCCAGGCGGCACCGCAGCGGACCGCGCACCCCGCGCAGCTCCAGGCCGACATGGGTGCCCCAGCCCTTGCTCTCCAGCCCCACGACGCCGGACGCGCCGGTCACGCCGTCGGACGCCGAATGCCGCTCACCCCAGATGACCAGGGCCTGGGCGGGTCCGTGCCGGCCGTGGCCCGGCTCGGGCGTCTCCGAGCCGCCGATCGCCGAGCCGATGGTGACACCGGCCGCCAGCAGCACGGTCGCGGCGGCGGCGCCGATCACGTACGTGCCGCGGCGGGCGCGGCGCGCGGCCCGCCTGCGCTGCCGCATCAGCTCGATGACCTGGCCGGGCGGCTCGTCCTCCTGCCCGCCCGGCCCCGGGGCGGCCGGTCCCCCGAGAGGCCCTGGGACCGGTGCGCGGGGCGTTCCCGCCCGCGGGTCCTCGACGGCGTCGGTGAAGTCCTTGATGCCTGCCAGCGCGTGGGCCGTCCCGGTCATCTCGTGCAGCTCCGCGGCGCACGACCCGCACCCGCGCAGATGGTCCTCGAAGGCCCTGCGGTCGTCCTCTTCGAGCAGGCCGAGGGCGTAGGCGCCGACATCGGTGTGCTCGACCTGCGACGTCATGCCGTCACCCCTCTCTCCTCCAACGCGACCCGCAAGGCGCGCAGCGCGTAGTAGACCCGGGACTTCACCGTACCGACCGGGATGCCCAGGACCTCGGCGGCCTGGTTGACCGTCCGGTCGCGCAGCACCGTCTCGGTCAGCACCTCCCGGTGCGGGGCCGACAGGGCGCGCAGCGCGTCGGCGACCACCACCTTGCGCAGCAGTCCGTCCATCTCGTCCGCCATGGGAAGGTTCTCCAGCGCCGCGTCGCCCACTTCCGGCGGCCGGACCTCGCGGGACCGCCGATGGTCGATGACGATACGGCGGGAGACGGTCGCGAGCCAGGGCATCAGCGAGGCCGACGTGGCGTCCAGCCGGTCGGCGCTGCGCCAGGCACGGATCATGGTCTCCTGGACGACGTCCTCGGCCCACTGCCGGTCCCCGGCCGTCAGCCGCAGCACGAAGGCGAGCAGGGGACGGTGGTACTCGCGGTACAGCTCGCCGATGAGCCGTTCGTCGTCGGTCTCGGACGCCGGCCGGGGGCGGCGGATCAGGCTCCGCAGCCCGCCGGCCGCGCGCCCGGCCGTTCCTGGTGCTGCCATGGCCGGGCGTCTCCATGGGTCGGGGGGTTCCCGGATGGCCGGGTAAGCCCTGGGGATGACGGGGCGGTCAGCAGGCAGTACGGACCCGATCCAGGCCCGGTTCAATCCTCTTGAGGCTTTGTTAAGGCTCTCTTTGGAATCCGTGCGGCGGCCGTGTCCGGTGTGATGGGTGGTCCCTGGACGGCCGGATCAGTGGGTGAGCGCCTTGGCGGCCTGGCGGCCGCGTTCCCTGGCCATGGCCGCGGCCTTCATCCCGGTGGCGGACGCCTTCGTGCCCGCGGGGCCGGCGACCTTGGCGATCCGGGCGACCGGGGCCCTGCCGGACATCCGCCCGCGGCGCTTCCCGCGTCCGGACGCGGTCATCGTGTTCATGGCGGCCCGCCGGCCGATGCCGGCGGCCTTCGCCATGGCCATGGCCTTGCCGACCTTCACGACCCCGCCCATCCCGGCGGTCCTGCCCTTGCCCCCCGCCTTGGCCGCCTTGACGGCGGCGCGCGAGGCGGTCGCGGCGCCCGGCGTGCCACGGCGGCGGGCCTCCCGGACACGGCGGGCGGCCTCGCGGCGGACGTTCCTGAGCTCGGCGGCCTGCTCCCGGCGCATGGCCCGGGTCTGCGCGGCGGCCCTGGTCCGCGCCTCCTTGACGGCCAGCCGCAGGTCGGCGGCGCGGGCCGCGCGGCGCGGCTCGGCCGCGACCATCAGCAGAGCGCCCAGCAGGCTCGCGTTCTTCAGCAGGTGCGAGCGCTCGTTGTCCCGCCGCTCGGGGTCGTCCTCGGTCCAGAAGCGGTGCTCGGTGGCCACCGCCGGCACCAGTTGCGCGGCGAGCATCAGGGAGGTCAACCGGCTGAACCGGCCGGTCAGCAGCAGCATCCCGGTGCCCAGGCTGATCGCGCCCTCGATGCGCACCAGGGTCTCGGGGTCCTTGGGCAGCCACTCCACCCGGTCGGCGACCGGCTTGACGGCGGGCCCCACCTGCTCGGCGCGGCGGCCCGGGTCGCGGAGGGTTTCCAGCCCGGTGATGATGTACGGCGCCGCCACGAGGGGGCGGGCCAGGGTCGTGATGGGTCGCATGCGGGCTACATGCCCATCGCTTTTCATGTCAAGCACCGCCGGGCGCCGCCCCGGAACCGCGCGATCCGCTGTGGGGCGGCGGCTTCGGCGGGGAAGGGGCAGGATGGAGGCATGTGCGGTCGATACGCCACGGCCAGGGCGCGCCAGGAACTGCTCGACGAGTTCCAGGTGCAGCTCGACGCCGTCGAGAATGATCTGCAGCCCGACTACAACGTCGCCCCGACCAAGCAGGTGCCCGCGGTCCTCACCCGCGTCCCGAAGGACGCCAAGGAGCAGGCCGGGGAGTCGGCCGGGGAGGAGGAGGCGGTCCGGCAGTTGCGGACGCTGCGCTGGGGACTGGTGCCGTCCTGGGCCAAGGACCTCTCTATCGGCAGCCGGATGATCAATGCCCGGATGGAGACGGTGCACGAGAAGGCGTCGTTCCGCCGGGCCTTCGCCAAGCGCCGCTGCCTGCTGCCCGCCGACGGCTACTTCGAGTGGTACACGGTCCAGGACCAGGGCGGCGAGCCGGCCGCCGACCCGGACCAGAAGGGTGGCAAGGGCAAGAAGAAGCCGCAGAAGCAGCCCTTCTTCATCCGTCCCAAGGACGGCGGGGTGATGGCCATGGCCGGACTGTACGAGCTGTGGAAGAACCCCGAGACCGGCGAGTGGGTCTGGACCTGCACCGTGATCACCACCGACGCCCCGGACGACCTGGGCAGGATCCATGACCGGATGCCGATGATCGTGGAACGGGAGCGCTGGGACGCCTGGCTGGACCCGGCCCTCACCGACACCGAGACCGTGCGCGGCCTGCTGGTGCCCGCGATGGCCGGGACGATGGACGCCTATCCGGTGTCCAAGGCGGTCAACAACGTGAGAAACAACGGGCCAGAACTCATAAAACCCTCAACAAACGGGGATAGTTCCGGCAACCACTCCGACACCCTGTTCTGACCGCCGGTCCTTCCGGCGGCCGGACGGCGAGGCCCCTTGCCCGGGGCGTACCGGAAGGAGTTCCGGCACCGTGGACACCGCCACCGCCCGCGTCAGGCTTGAGGCCATGCTCGCCGACCTGGACCGTTCGATCGCGATCCTCAAGGGCGAGCATCCCGGGCGCGAGCTCTCCGCCGCGGACGCGGGGGCCGGCCTCACCGAGGGCGACCGCGTGGAGGCGGCGCTGAGCTCCCTCCAGCGCCACAGGGCGGCGGTGGACGCCGCGCTGGCCAGGATCGCCGCGGGCACCTACGGCCGGTGCCTGGGCTGCGGCAAGCCGGTGCCCCACGGCCGCCTGGAGGCCCGCCCCGACGCCGCGCGCTGCGTGACCTGCCAGTCCAAGTACGACAGGGCCATGAGGTGAACGGCTCAGGCCGGGCGGCGGGCGCTGGCCAGCAGGTGGACCCCCAGGGAGTCGTCGTTCATCGGCGCGCTCAGCTCGGTCCGCACGAGCCTCGGCAGGGCGCGGGGAGAGGCCGTCAGGACGTGCTCCACGGTGGACGGTGACAGGACGGTGCGGGGGCGGATCCACTCGACCTCCAGACCGGCCTCCGTCAGCAGCTCGCGGAGCTGGTCGGCCCAGAAGCAGCGGGTGATGGTGCCGTCCGGCCAGGGGACGAGGAGCACCTCGGCGCTCGGCACGTCCGACAGGTGCGCCCAGTAGTTCTGCTCGGCCAGCAGCGCCATGCCGAGGGTCAGCGAGTCCACCGACAGCAGCACCCGGCCGCCCGGCCGGAGCACCCGGGCGATCTCGGCGACCGCGGCCTCGGTCACCAGGTGCCGGGACAGCACCCGGTTCTCGGCGATGACCGCGTCGATCGAGGCGTCGGTCAGGAAGCGCAGGGAGCCCGAATCGGCGATCACGCGGCGGCGGTTCGTCCCACGGGTCTCAGCGGCGTCGGCCGTCCCGCTCGCGGCGGCGGGCCGCGCGGGGGGCGGTCCGTAGCCCGCGGGAAGGACCTTGCCGATGGCGGCCGGGCCGGCGCCGTTGGCCGCGGCGCCGTTGCCCGCCTTGCCGTCGGGGGCGAGGGCGGTGGGGCGATGGCGGCCCAGGTGAGGGTCCACGACCTCGATCACGCGGTGCCCGGCCGCCGCGGCCTGGGCGCCGCTGCGGACCGTCCCGCCCGCCAGGTCGAGGACGCGTGAGGGGCGCCGTGGCAGCCAGCGGGCGAGCTGTGCCGCGGCGACGGCCCAGTAGAACCTCCAGTAGAGCGCAAGGGAGCCGTCGTCGCCCGGGGTGTCCCGCAGGCTGGCGACGGAGGGCTCGGGAGGTCGCGCCGGCACGAGCAACGGTTGCTCCTGTTCTCGCCGTATATTTCACTTCTTCCCCCTTGGAGGCTGGACATCACCCTCCGTGCAGTTCGGGATGAGATGACCTTCGTCCCCGCGCCGGGAATCGAACGGACCCCGCCGGTGTTGCACCGTCTCGTAAAGCCCGCGCGGCGCGCGTCTGAACGCCCTGCACCACCCCGGACCACGACGGGGAACGGGGGTTCGCGGCCACGAAGGTGATGGCCGGGCCGGCGTGCGGCACGAGAACATTCGCTCCAGCGGAGGTGCGACCACATGACCTCGTCCGTCGCCTTGCCCGATCAACGGGGGCCCGCCTCGCCGTCGCGCGGCGAGGGCGCGCGGCCCGGCGGCGTGATGAGGAGCCGCGGCCCGATATCGTCTGTGAGGTACGGCGCCGACGGCGCCGCCACAGCCGAGGAGGTGGGTCAGGTACCGAGCACCACGGAGACCGTGGAGCAGCGCCAGGAGCGCTTCCAGCGCGACGTGCTCCCGTTCTTGGACCAGCTGTACTCGGCCGCGTTGCGGATGACCCGCAACCCGGCGGACGCGGAGGATCTCGTCCAGGAGACCTTCGCCAAGGCGTTCGCGTCCTTCCACCAGTTCAAGGAGGGCACGAACCTGAAGGCGTGGCTCTACCGGATCCTGACCAACACCTTCATCAACTCCTACCGCAAGCGCCAGCGGCAGCCGCAGCAGGCGGCCACCGAGGAGATCGAGGACTGGCAGCTCGCGCGCGCCGAGTCGCACACCTCCAGCGGCCTGAAGTCGGCCGAGGCCGAGGCGCTGGAGCACCTGCCGGACACCGATGTGAAGCGCGCCCTGCAGGACCTGCCCGAGGAGTTCCGGATCGCGGTGTACCTCGCAGACGTCGAGGGATTCGCCTACAAGGAGATCGCGGAGATCATGGGGACGCCGATCGGGACAGTGATGTCGCGTTTGCACCGCGGGCGGCGGCAGCTTCGCGGCATGCTTGAGGACTACGCCCGGGAGCGCGGCCTGTCCCGGGCGACCGGGAAGGGTGAGTGAGCCATGAGCTGTGGCGACCACCACGAGACGCCGTGTGAGGAAGTCCTGGCCCGCGTCTACACGTATCTGGACGGCGAGCTCGACCAGGGCGGTTGCGGCGAGGTGCGGCAGCACCTGGAGGAGTGCGGCCCCTGCCTGCGCGAGTACGACCTCGAAGAGGCCGTGAAGAAGCTGGTGGGCAAGAGCTGCGGCTGCGAACCGGTACCCGAGGACCTGCGCGCCAAGGTCCTGGGGAAGATCGAGGAGATCTGCGGCGAGATCAAGTCGGCCGAGGCGGCGGGCCGGTCCTCCGGCCAGCTCTGACGGCCGCGCGTCCGGCCCCGGCCCCGGCCGGGTCCGGACCCTCGGCGCGCCCGCGTGCCCGCGGGGCGTCGGTATCGTGCTGTGCGTGCGCGTTCTCGTGACCGGCGCGGCCGGCTTCATCGGATCCCATCTCACCGACCGGCTGGTCGCCGACGGTCACGAGGTGATCGGGCTGGACGACCTGTCCTCGGGCGCCAACCTCCGTCCCGGTGTGGAGCTCTGGCGGATGGACGTGGCCGACCCCGCGCTGAGGGAGAGGGTCGCCGCGCGCCCGCCCGAGGTGATCTGCCATCTGGCGGCCCAGGTCAGCGTGCGCGCCAGCGTCGCGGACCCGCTGGGCGACGCCCGCACCAACGTGATCGGCACCGTGAACGTCCTGGAGGCGGCGCGCGCCGCCGGCACCCGCAAGGTCGTGTTCACCTCCAGTTGCGCCGTCTACGGCGTCCCCGACGCGCTGCCCGTCCCGGCCGGGGCCGAGCTGCGCCCCGCCTCTCCGTATGCCGCGTCCAAGGTCACCGGCGAGGTCTACACCCGCGCCTACCATGCGCTGCACGGCCTGGACTTCACCATCCTGACGCTGGCCAACGTGTACGGGCCGCGGCAGACCCCGGACGGCGAGGCGGGCGTCATCTCGATCTTCACCGACGCGCTGCTGGCCGGGCGCCCCACCCGCGTCTTCGGGGACGGCAAGCAGACCCGCGACTACGTCTACGTCCTGGACGTGGTGGACGCCTTCGCCCGCGCCACCGGCGAGCGCGGCGGGGGCGGCCGGTACAACGTCGGCACCGGCTTGCAGACCACCGACCGCGACCTGCACACCCTGGTCGCCGCGGCCGCCGGGGCACCGGACGAGCCCGACTTCGCCCCGCCCCGCCTCGGCGACCTGCCCGCGATGGCGATCGACCCGTCCACCACGGCGGCGGACCTCGGCTGGACGCCCCGCACGGGACTGCCCGAGGGCCTGGCCGAGACCGTCGCCTGGGCACGCGAGCGCGCGGCACGCTCCTGAGCAGGGCGATCGGCCGATCCGCCGCGTTCACCCCTGGTGGCGATCGGTTCACGCTTTGCTCACGATTCTCCGCTTGCCTGTGTGGCCTGTGCCCCTCGCGTTAGTCTTGTGCCGATTCGACGACGGGAACAGCAGGCGTGCCCGGGCCCGGCGGCGGTCCGGCGGCCGGTGGTGAGACCCCCGGCGACGGCAATGGGGACGTCGACTCCCGGAGGGGGCGGCATGCGCGGACTACCTCTCGCTGCCTGGGCGTACATCTGCGGCGTGGTCGCACTGGCGGCCGGGCTCATCGCGACGGCGTCCTACGAGGGGCTGGAATGGCGCACCCTCGCCGTCCTGGCCGTGCTCTTCCTCATCTGCGACTCGGCGCCCGCCCTCCTCAGCGTCGAGCGCGCCCGGGTCTCGCTGAGCTTCGCCGCCAGCCTGGCCACGGTGGTGCTGCTCGGCCCGGCCGGCGCCGCGCTGCTCGGGGTCTGCGCCATCGTCACGGGGCAGCGGCTGTTCGCGCCGGTCAAGCGGCTGTTCAACGGCGCGCAGTTCGCGCTGTGCGGGTACACGTCCGGCGTGGTCTTCCAGGCGCTCGGCGGGCAGCGGTTCGAGCCGGGGCAGGCCCGGTGGGTCGAGCACGTGATCGGCCCGTTCCTCGGCGCCCTGGTCACCTTCGTCCTGGTCAACCTGCTGCTGGTGGCCGGGGTGCTGCTGCTCAGCAGGCAGGCGTCGGTGCGCGAGCTGCTGACCGCCAGCGGGCAGCTGGCCTTCGGCTGCCTGGGGTACGGCATGTTCGGCCTGCTCATCGCGGGCCTGTGGTCCCGGGTCGGGATCGGCCCGTTCGCGGCGGTGCTGGTGTTGCTGCCGTTGTTCA
>NZ_JBIMPP010000087.1:0-30339 GCF_043906805.1 Actinomadura sp. SCN-SB
CGACCGCCTGCCAGGGCAGCCACCACCAGCGCCACTCCCCGACGATCCCCGGCAGCGACAGCGTCCCGGCCGCCATCGCCACCGACGAGGCCGCGAACACCATCGGCAGCTCGTAGGACATCAGCTGCGCCGCGACCCGCATCCCGCCCAGCAGCGAGTACTTGTTGGCCGACGCCCAGCCCGCCATGATCGCGCCGATCACCCCGACGCCCATCACGGCCAGCGCGAAGAACACGCCGAGGCCGAGCTCGATCGCCACCTGCCCGTCCGGCCCCACCGGGATGACGAGCAGCACCAGCAGGTACGGGACCAGCGCCACCGCCGGGGCCAGCTTGAACACCCGCCGATCGGCGTCCCTGGGGATCACGTCCTCCTTCTGGACGAACTTCACCCCGTCGGCGAGCAACTGCGCCCAGCCGTGGAAGGCGCCCGCGTACATCGGGCCGAGCCGCCCCTGCATGTGCGCCATGACCTTGTGCTCCGCCTGCCCGACCAGCAGCGGGAGCAGCGCGAACGCGGCGGCGACCAGCGCCGTCTTGACGACGATCTCAAGCATCCGGGGCCCGCCCCTCCGGTCGTCCGGCGTCCGGCGCGCGGCGCCGTGCGGGCTGCGACTGGCGGGCCCGTTCCGCCGCGGCGGCCCACGCCCCGTCCTCCGGAACCCCCGGCGGGCGGACGCGGCGGCGGCTCGGCGCGCCCCCGCCCGACTCGCCCGGCTCCTTCGCGCCCGGCCACGCCTTGGCGACCCGCGCGGCCAGGACGAAGTCCTTGCGCAGCGGATGCCCCTCGAACCCGTCCGGGAGCAACAGCGGCTTCAGATCGGGGTGGCCCTCGAAGACCACGCCGAACATCTCGAACGTCTCCCGCTCGTGCCAGGCCGCGCCCCGGTAGAGACCGGTCGCCGAGGGCAGGCGCGGCTCGTCGCGCGGCACCCGCGTACGGACGAGGAGGTGGTGGCGCCGTTCCAGCGAGTAGACGTGCGCGACGATCGCGAACCCGTCCTCCAGCTCGTCCACGCCGGTCAGCCAGTCGAAGAAGCCGCAGGACAGCTCGTCGCGCGCGAACGCGAGCGCGTCGAGCCACACCTCCGGCGGCACGCCCACGGCCAGCCCGCCGAAGGTCTCCTCGCTGCTGACATCGTCCCCGAACCGCCGGCGCCACGCCTCGGCCAGCGCCTCGGTCTTGTCCGGCCCCGCAGGCTCGCGGCTCGCGTCGCTCATCGGCCGGTCCGTCCGATCTCGTCGTCGTGGCCGCCGTCGTCGTGATCGTCGTCCGCCAGGCCCGGGATGATGGACGGGTCGTGATCGTCCGAGCGGGGCCTGCGGCGCCCGGTCGTCCGGCCCGGCGGCTCCTCCGTGACGGGCTCGACGGGGACGGTCGCGGCGTCCGGGGCCGCCTCCGGGGGCTCGGTCGGGGCGACCGGCGGGACCGGCTGGGTCGCGTCCTCAGGACCCGCCTTGGGCGGCTGGTGCTCCTCCGCGGGTTCGGCGGACTCAGTGGCCGCCGCGTCCTGGGGCGGCTCGGGCTCCTCGGTGGCCGGCGTCAGGCCCAGCGTCGGAACGTCGTCCGGCGCCGGCTGGAGGGGACGGCGCAGCACCGTGGCGGACATGGGACGGGGCGCCGGAGGCGGCGTCACCGACTCCCCGCCGCCGTTGTAGCGCTCCCCCAGCGACTCCCCGGCGATCTTCTCCTGGAGTCGGACGATGCCGTGCAGCAGCGCCTCGGGACGCGGCGGGCACCCCGGGACGTACACGTCCACCGGGATGATCTGGTCGACGCCCTTGGTGACGCAGTAGGAGTCCCAGTACGGGCCGCCGCAGTTGGAGCAGGCGCCGAACGAGATCACGTACTTGGGCTCGGGCATCTGCTCGTACAGCCGCCGCACGGCCGGGGCCATCTTGTCGCTGACCGTGCCGGACACCACCATCAGGTCCGCCTGCCGCGGGCCGGGCGCGAACGGGATCACGCCGAGCCGGATGAAGTCGTGCCGGCCCATCGAGGTCGCGATGAACTCGATCGCGCAGCAGGCCAGCCCGAAGTTGAAGACCCACAGCGAGTACCGGCGGCCCCAGTTGAGCACGAACTTGATCGGCTTGGGCGCCACCCGCGACAGCGCGCCCACGGTCGGCGACGGCAGATCAGTGCTCATGCGCTCGCTCCGCTCGCCGGGGTGTCCACGGAAGCATTCTTACAGCCGTACCACGGTCAGACCCAGGACAGAACGCCCTTCTTGCCCGCGTACAGCAGGCCGGTGGCGAGGAAGCCCAGGAAGACGAACATCTCCGCAAGCGTGGTCATGCCGTAACCAGGGGCGGCGAAGATGGTGGCCCACGGGAACAGGAACACCGCGTCGACGGCGAACACCACGTACAGGAAGGCGAACACGTAGTAGCGCACGTAGGACTGCGCCCAGCCCTGGCCGACCGGGTCCACACCGCACTCGTAGGTCGTCAGCTTCTCCGCGGTCGGCCGGTCCGGGCGCAGGAGGCGGTTGGCGGCCAGGCCACCGGCGACGATCCCGCCGCCGATGATGATCAAAGCGACGACCACCACGTAGGTTTCGAAATAATCAGTCAAACCAACCTCCCTCGCCGCGCGTCCAAGTATTCCCGAGAGGTCGGGACGATCACGGCCGCGGGGCCGTCCTCATGCGGCTGAGCGTAATGTCCCGCTTTTGCTGCACACTAGAGAAGCATTAGAGGGGCCAGTTGGACCTGGAAGGACGTGACCGATGAGCAACCCTCCGCCTCCACCGGGGTGGGATCCCCCAGGAGGATCCTGGCCTCCGCCTCCGCCCGCAAGTCCCGGCGGCCCGGGTGTCCCTCCACCCCCGGGCCCGGGTGGTCCGGGCTTCGGCGGCCCCAGCACGCCGCCGCCCTTCCCCCCGCCCGGCGGCATGCCGATGGGCCCCGGAATGGGTCCGGGCATGCCACCTCCCCCGCCCAAGCGCGGCAACGGAGCGGTCCTCGCCATCGTCCTGGGCGGCGCGCTGGTCGCGGTCGTCCTGGTCGCGGTCGTGGTGGTGGTCGTCCTCGCCAACAGCGGCAAGACCCCCGAGGAGCGCCTGAACGCCGCGGCCAACTCGCTGTCCACGGCGCGCACCCTCAAGCTCAAGGGCTCCTTCAGCTACGCCTCCGACAACCTCCAGGGTGAGGTCACGGTGACCCGGGGCGGCCGTGTCAACGGCCAGGTGACCTGGAACGGCGACAACGTGACGCTGCTGGGCGCCGACAACAAGCTGTTCGTCAAGGCGCCCAAGAGCTACTGGACGTCCAAGCTGAGCTCGCTGTCGTCCAACTCCTTCCTGAAGGACGGCGACCAGTGGGGCCTGGTCAGCAACACCGAGCTCAGCCTGCGCTTCGACCGTGAGCTGACGCCGTCGGCGCTGGCCTCGGATATGCGGCAGATCAGCCGGTACACGCTGCGCGAGTCGGAGACCACCGTCCAGGGCCGCAAGGCGTACCGCGTCGGCAGCAGCCTGACCACGTTCTACCTCTCCGAGGACGGCGAGCTGCTGCGGTACGAGAGCTCCACCAGCCCCCGGGTGTCGGCCGATGTCACGGTGCAGTCCACCGCCGCCAGTTCGAGCGCCATCAGCCAGATGCGCGCCCAGATGGGCGAGCTGACCGACGCGTTCGACTCCAGCAAGTCGCCGCGCAACTCGGCCAAGCCGGAGTTCGTCGACTGCGACCGTGGCGGCGCGCCGTGCACCGTGCGGGTGCGGGTCTGGAGCACCCGGGGCGGCGCGCCCAGCGTGCCCATCAAGGTCAACTTCCGGCTGACCTCGGCGCAGGGCGGCGGCACGCTGTACGGCGAGTGCAGCTCGACCGGAACCGTGACGGGCCTGGACGACGTGACGGTCCAGTGCACGATCTCCGGCGGCGAGTGGGCCAGGTCGGGCAAGAACGCCCGCCGGGTCTGGGTGTCCGCCACGCCGATGGCGATCGCCGCCACCTCCAGCGATGTCGCGGCCATGCAGCGTGGCCTCGACTCCGAGTGAACGGCCTGCCAACGCAATCGGGACCCCACTCGCACGGTCCGCCGCAGGCCGTGCGAGTGGGGAATCCCACCTGAAAGGTCATCGCCCCAGATCGAAGCGGGCGTGAACTGGCTCCGGTGCCGGACGATGCGCGGTCCTGCTGCGAGGACCCGCAACGTCCGGCACTCTATGTCTGTGATGCCCGTTGTCAGCACATTGAGCGCCGCGTGAGCGTAGAACACGAGGGGCCGCCGCAGGTGGGTCCTCGTCCAGATTCCGGCTCGCGCCCCCCGATGAATCCGCTCCCGGGTCCCCCGCCGCATCTTCCGCCGCCCCCGCCGCCGGGGCCGCGGTACCCCGCGCCCGGCTACCCGCAAGGCGCACCGCAGGGGCCGCCGCGGGGCTGGCCTCCTGGGCCGATGCCCCCGCCACCGAAGGACGCCAGGCCGTCCCGGCGGCGACCGGCGCTCGTCGCCGGGGCCGTGGTGGTCCTGCTGGCCGCCGTGGTCACCTTCGCGTTGCTGGCGACGTCGGACGACGAGGGACGCAGGCAGGGCGCCACCGCCAAGCCCACGCCCCCGGAATGGTCGCAGGAGGCGGGCAGGTGGCTCACGTCCCTGCCCGGGCTCCGCTATGCCGGGACGATGACCCTGGCGGGCAGGCCCGTCCAGGTGCGGCTGACCGTGACCCGCGCCGGGCTCGGCACCGGGAGGCTCACCGACGGGACGGTCAGCGCGGATCTCGTCGCGATCGACGGCTCGACGTACGTGAAGGGCGGCACCGCCTTCTGGCGCGCCTACAGCGGCGAGGCGGCACGGGCGGGCTCGTTCGCGGGCCGCTGGGCGAAGGTGCCTTCGGCGCTCTCCGGCCTGGCGGACGTTTCGGACATCCTGGGCCCGAGGTCGATCGCGACCCGCCTGGGCTCGGCCGGACGGTGGTCCACCGTGAAGGTCGGAACGACCCCCGCGTACAGGGTGAGGACCGCGGAGGCCGACTACTTCGTGACCACGTCCGCCCCGTACCGGCTCGTGCGGGTACGGGCGGCCGGGCAGGGCAGGCCGCAGTTCGCGGTGTCCCCCCTGGCGAACACCGCCGCCGCGTTCACCGAGCTGCGGCCGCGGGTGGCCGCGCTGGGCGGCGCCGGCGACCCCACGCTGCGCTTCCAGCCGGGCAAGCCGGACTTCGTCAACTGCAACGACAACATGAGCGGCTGCACGCTGAGCGTCGACGCCACGCTGACGTCCCCGCGGGGAACGGTGCCCGCCGGCGCCCGCGCGGCGATGCGCGCCACGATCACCGCCGAGGGCAGGACGCTGGGAAGCTGCACCGGGTCGGCGCCCGTCCCGGCCGGTCGCACGGTGGAGCTGCGCTGCAAGGTCACGAGCCCCGGCTGGCGGTCATGGCTGCGCGTGGTGCGGGAGACACCGGGACCGCACCCGTACGAGGGCTACGCCCGCGTCATCGGCGAGGCGGTCGCGGCGTCCGACGTGGACCGGCTCCTGGATCTGGTCGATCGTGAACGCGAACAGGTCATATCTCCGTCACCGTCGGCCACACCGTCCTCGACGCCCTGAGGCGCCGGTGCAGGACCGGTGCAGGACCAGTCCAGGACCCGCCCCGGGAGATGGCCGGGAGATGGCCGGGGCGAGGGGGCGCCGCAAAGGCGCATTTCACGTGCTGTCTATAGTTCGTGGCGTGTACTTCGCGCCCCCGGGGAGCCCCGGCTTCCCACACCGGCCACCGCGGCTCGTCAGGCGGCTCCACGTCGACCTGTGCCGCATGGCAAGTTGCCTGTGTCCGTGATGAACTCAGGGGCCGCCTGGGTCGTACCACCGGATAAGGACCTGCCCGAATTCCGAAGAGCCGCGTGAACCCGGGCGCGAAGTGATACGTCTTGTGTTACGGGGCCGCGACTCCCTGGAAGAGGGATGTCACATGACGGGCGGAACGCCCGCGGCCGACCAGGCCGCGGCGCCACGGGACTTCAGGAACCGGCCGGAACGCCGAGCCGCCATGGCGGCGCGCCACCGGACCACCGACACGCCACACCCTGCCCCCTTGGCGAACCGCATCGCCCCCTTCCCGAGAAGAGCATTCCATCCCGGACATACCATGAAGGTAAGCCTAAGTAGCATCACGATTCTGGGTGCCTCCCCCAGGACGGGTGCTGCCCGTCGAGGAGGTCTTCCTCTGTGACCAAACAGGTCCAGCAACTCGACCGCGTCATCATCCGCTTCGCCGGCGACTCCGGTGACGGCATGCAGCTGACCGGCGATCGCTTCACCCAGGAGACGGCGGCGTTCGGCAACGACTTGTCGACCCTGCCGAACTTCCCGGCCGAGATCCGCGCCCCGGCGGGGACCCTGCCCGGCGTGTCCAGCTTCCAGCTGCACTTCGCCGACCACGACATCCTGACGCCGGGCGACGCGCCCAACGTCCTGGTGGCCATGAACCCCGCCGCGCTCAAGGCCAACCTCGGCGACCTGCCGCGCGGCGCCGACCTGATCGTCAACACCGACGAGTTCACCAAGCGCAACCTGACCAAGGTCGGCTACGAGGCCAACCCCGTCGACGACGGCTCCCTGTCGGAGTACCGGGTGCACGCCCTGCCGCTGACCTCGATGACGGTGACCGCGCTCGCCGACTTCGACATCTCCAAGAAGGACGCCGAGCGGGCCAAGAACATGTTCGCCCTCGGCCTGCTGTCCTGGCTCTACCACCGTCCCACCGAGGGGACGATCGCCTTCCTGGAGCGCAAGTTCGGCCGCAAGCCGGAGATCATGAAGGCGAACATCGCCGCGTTCCAGGCGGGCTGGAGCTACGGCGAGACGACCGAGGCGTTCTCCGTCCAGTACGAGATCAAGCCGGCCGAGCACGAGCCGGGGCTGTACCGCAACATCACCGGCAACGTGGCGCTGGCGTACGGGCTGATCGCGGCGAGCGAGCGCAGCGGGCTGCCGATCTACCTCGGCTCGTACCCGATCACCCCGGCGTCCGACATCCTGCACGAGCTGTCCAAGCACAAGCGCTTCGGCGTGCGAACGTTCCAAGCCGAGGACGAGATCGCCGCGGTGGGCGCCGCGCTGGGCGCCTCGTTCGGCGGCTCGCTGGGGGTGACCACCACGTCCGGCCCGGGTATCGCGCTGAAGAGCGAGACGATCGGGCTCGCCGTGGCGACCGAGCTGCCGCTGCTGGTCATCGACGTGCAGCGAGCGGGCCCCTCCACCGGGATGCCGACCAAGACCGAGCAGGCCGACCTGCTCCAGGCCATGCACGGCCGCAACGGCGAGGCGCCGGTCCCGGTCATCGCGCCCCGGTCCCCGTCCGACTGCTTCGACGCGGCGCTGGAGGCGGCCCGGATCGCGATCACCTACCGCACCCCGGTGATCCTGCTGTCGGACGGCTACCTGGCCAACGGCTCCGAGCCGTGGCGGCTGCCGGACGTGGACTCGCTCCCCGTCATCGAGCCGGGCTTCGCCGAGCCCGGCCAGGACGGCTTCCAGCCGTTCGGGCGCGACCCGCGGACCCTGGCGCGCCCCTGGGCGATCCCGGGCACGGCGGGGCTGGAGCACCGCATCGGCGGCCTGGAGAAGGCCGACGGGTCCGGGAACATCTCCTACGACCCGGCCAACCACGACCGGATGGTCCGGCTGCGCCAGGCCAAGGTCGACGGGATCGCGAACGACATCGCGCCGCTGGAGGTCGATGACCCGTCCGGCGACGCGAGGGTCCTGGTGCTGGGCTGGGGTGGAACGTTCGGAGCGATCTCCGCGGCCGTCCGCAGGGTGCGCCGCGCGGGGCAGGACGTCGCCCAGGCCCATCTGCGCCACCTCAACCCGTTCCCGGCCAACCTGGAACAGGTGCTCAAGTCCTACGACAAGGTCGTGGTGCCGGAGATCAACCTCGGGCAGCTCGCGCTGCTGCTGCGCGGCCGGTTCCTCGTCGACGTCATCAGCTACAACCAGGTCCGCGGCCTGCCCTTCAAGGCCGAGGAGCTGGACAGCGTGATCCGGGATGTGATCGACAGTGAGTGACAACGGGGCCTCCGGAGCCAACGGGAACGGCTCCAACGGGAACGGCGCGGCCGGGGGACGCAGGGCGCTGGCCCTGGTGCCCAAGGCCGACGCGCCGCAGAAGATGAAGGACTTCAAGACCGACCAGGAGGTGCGCTGGTGCCCCGGCTGCGGTGACTACGCGATCCTGGCGGCCGTCCAGTCCTTCCTGCCCGAGCTGGGGCTGCGGCGGGAGAACATCACGTTCGTCTCCGGCATCGGCTGCTCGTCGCGGTTCCCGTACTACATGAACACCTACGGGTTCCACTCGATCCACGGCCGGGCGCCGGCGATCGCCACGGGGCTGGCCTCGTCCCGCCCCGACCTGTCGGTGTGGGTGGTGACCGGGGACGGCGACGCGCTCTCGATCGGCGGCAACCACCTGATCCACGCGCTGCGCCGCAACGTCAACCTCAAGATCCTGCTGTTCAACAACCGGATCTACGGGCTGACCAAGGGCCAGTACTCGCCGACCTCCGAGCTCGGCAAGATCACCAAGTCGACGCCGATGGGCTCGCTGGACGCCCCGTTCAACCCGATCTCGCTGGCGATCGGCGCGGAGGGCTCCTTTGTGGCACGTACCATCGACTCCGACCGCAAGCACCTGCAGTCGGTGCTGCGCGCCGCGGCCGAGCACCAGGGCACCGCGCTGGTGGAGATCTACCAGAACTGCAACATCTTCAACGACGGCGCCTTCGATCCCTTGAAGGACGCCTCGGTGCGCGACGACATCACGGTGCGGCTGGAGCACGGCGAGCCGATCGTGTTCGGCTCGGAGCGGCAGAAGGCGCTGCGCCGCACGCCCAACGGCTCGTTCGAGGTCGTGAACGTGGCCGACGTGGACCCGTCCGAGATCGCGGTGCACGACGCGCACAACCCGGACCCGTCGCAGGCGTTCGCTCTGTCGCGGCTGGACTCCCCCGCGTTCGAGCACACCCCGATCGGCATCTTCCGCCAGGTCGAACGGCCGTCCTACGACGAGCTGATGAGCGCCCAGGTGGAGGAGGCCATCCGCACCCAGGGCAAGGGCGACCTGGCCGCCCTCCTCAGCAGCGGCGACACTTGGCGGATCGACTGATCGGCATCCAGAGCGGAGCCGAAACCTGACCGACGCCCAGAGCGTGCTGCGTACCAGCCGCTTCACCGGCCCGGATTCCTCAGGGGATCCGGGCCGTCGCATGTTGGCCGGAGGGCGTGGGCCTTGGAGGATGCGAGCGCCTCTCCGCTGCTGCCAGACTGGAACATCATGCCGCTCTCGGGAGGTGACGATGCGGGTCATTCCGCGCCGGAGGAAGGGTCGCCGCGGTCCCCAGGACACCGCGCCCATTCCTTCTCCCGTTCCCTCCGCGTCTTCGGCGTCCCTGGCGTCTTCTGAGCCCGCGGGGGCCGTGGCCGCCGTACCGGACGCGGAGGCGGCCGCCGGGGCGGGCGGCGAGCCGGACGCGACGCGGACGCTGGATCCCGCCGACTGGTCCGGCCCGGACGCGCGGCGGCGGGCCAGGTCGGCGGAGCGGCAGCGGGCCGCGGCCGAGCTGAAGCGCAGCCGTGCCGCGCTGCGCAGGAGCACGTCGCGGCAGGACCGGGCGGTCCGCGATCACCGGTCCTCGCTGCTGATCATGGTGATCATGCTGGGGCTGCTGATCGCGACCGTGGTGGTGAGCGGCGGGCTGGTCGCGGCCTCGATGCGGAACCGGCCGATCACGCTCGCGGCGCCGCTGCACATCTACCCGGTCGTCCGGATCGTTCCGGGGCAGTGCCCGGCGGGCACGGCGGGCATCAGCGGCCAGACGCCCGGCGGACCGGCCTGCTACCAGCTCACTCGCGGCATCGCCATTCGCAAGGTCGCCGATCTGGGCGTCCAGCGGGCGCAGCGGGCGGGCGCGTACGATGTCGCGGTCACGCTGCGCGGCAACGACCGGCAGGCGTTCGCGGCGTTGACCCGCGCGTCCCTCCACCGGGACCTGGCCTTCGTGGTCCGCGACCGGCTGGTCACCGTGCCGCGGGTGGACGCCCCGATCCTCAACGGCAAGGTGATCATCACCGGGCCGCGCGACCGGGCGGAGGCGGACCGGCTCGTCCGCAGCCTGCGGGGCCGCTAGCCGGCCGGTCGTTCGCGCCGCCGCGGCCCGGAGCCGCTCAGCGGCAGTTCCTTGAGCGCGATGACGGCGACGAAGCCGAGCACGGCCACCGGGATGCCGAACAGGAAGACCATCTCCAGCGCCTCGGTGTAGGACTGGAGGACGATCCCGTGGAACGGTTCCGGCAGCGCGTGGATCTGGTCGGGTGAGCCGAGCTGTCCCGAGGCTCCCTTGGGTACGGGGACATGCGCGGCGGCCAGCCGTTCCTGGAGTTCGCCGGTCAGCCGGTTGGACAGGACGGCGCCGAACGCGGCCACGCCCACCGCGCCGCCGAGGTTGCGGAAGAACGACACGCCCGAGGTGGTGGCGGCGAGGTCGCCACGGTGCGCGGCGTTCTGCGCGGCGAGGATCAGGATCTGCATGGTGAGGCCCATCCCGATGCCCAGCACGGCGATGTCGATCCCGATCTGGAACCGGCCGGAGCTCACCTGGAGCCGGGACATCAGGAACATCCCGATGCCGACGCACAGCAGCCCGGCCACCGGGTAGACCTTCCAGCGGCCGATCCGGGTGACCAACTGACCTGACACGGTCGAGGCGACGAGCATGCCCGCCACCAGCGGAAGCGTCATCAGTCCCGAGGCGGTCGGGCTCATCGCCTGGACCACCTGCAGGTACTGCGGCAGGTAGATCATCACACCGAAGATGGCCATGCCGACGCAGAGGGAGGCGAACCCGCACAGCACGAACGTGCGGTTGCGGAACAGCCGGGGCGGCAGGATCGGGTCGTGCGCCGCCCGCTCCGCCACAACGCCCAGCACCAGCAGCGCGAGCGCCCCGGCTCCGAGCCCGTAGGTCCAGGCGGAGTGCCACGCGAACTCCTTGCCGCCCAGCGACAGGACGAGCATCACCAGGGTGGCGCAGCCGGTGATGGTGACCGCGCCGAAGACGTCCAGCCGGGTGTCGCGGCGCACGCGGGGCAGCTTGAGGACCCGCTGGAGGAGCAGGAAGGCGACCACGGCGAGCGGCACGCACACGTAGAAGCACCAGCGCCAGCCGAGGGCGTCGGCGTCCACGATGAACCCGCCGAGCAGCGGGCCCGCGACGGTGGCGACGCCGAAGGTCGCGCCGATGTATCCGGCGTACCGGCCGCGCTGGCGCGGCTCCACCACGTCCCCGATGATCACCTGGGCGAGCGCGGACAGCCCGCCCGTACCGAGTCCCTGGAGCGCGCGGGCGACGATGAGCTGCCCGATGTTCTGCGAGAGGCCCGCGCCGATCGAGGCGAGCACGAAGACCAGCAGGGCCGTCTGGAACATCAGCTTGCGGCCGAACAGGTCGGACAGCTTGCCCCACAGCGGGGTGGAGGCGGTCATGGTCAGCAGCGTGGCGCTGGCCACCCAGGACAGCTGGTCCTGCCCGCCCAGCTCGCCCACGATGGTCGGCAGCGCGGTGGAGATCACCGAGGTCGAGATCATCGAGGTCAGCAGGGCCAGCAGCAGGCCGGCCAGGATCTCCATGATCTGCCGGTGGGAGTAGACCGGCCTCGGCCGCTCCGCTTCGCCCCCGTCGGCGGAGTCCTCCGTCCCGGACGGCACCGTGCTGGTCGTCGCCACATCGCCCCCTGTCATGCCGTGGATCACACGGTCCCGACATTTACCTGTGCTTTGCATGTATGCTAAGTAGTCACGCGTTTACATGCAAATCGGGGCAGGTCGGGAGCAACGGAGAGACTGCGACGGTGCTGGAGCAGGCAGAGGCGCCGGTCACGGGTGAGCCCACCGCGGCCAGGCAGAAGCGCGACCGCGAGGCGACCCACCGCAGGCTGCTGGAGGCCGCCCGCACGCTGTTCGGCGAGCACGGCTACGACGGCGTGACCGTGCGCATGATCGCGTCCGCGGCGGACGCCAACGTGGCGCTGGTCCACCGCTACTTCGGCTCCAAGGCGGCGCTGTTCGGAGCCGTCCTGGAGAGCGAGTACGTGATCCAGCGGGTGATCGCCGGTGAGGGCGACGACGAGCCCCTCCCCCTCCGCCTGGCCCGGCACTTCGTCCGGCAGGCGCACCGCGGGCCGTCGTCCCCCGTCCCCCGCATGCTGGACCGCTCGGTCGGCAACCCCGAGGTCACCGGAATCCTGAGCGAGCACATCGAGCGGCTGATCGTGGAGCCGCTGGTCGCGCAGCTGTCCGGCCCGGACGCCAGGACCCGCGCCATGCTCGCCGTGACGATCATCATGGGCGCCGGTCCGGTGCGGCGCGTGCTGGGCCTGGACGACCTGCGCCACACCGACCCCGAGGAGCTGACCACACGGGTCGCCGCGATGTTCGAGACGGCCCTGGCCCCGCTGCGCTGACCGCGGCTCATCCGCCCCGCAACCGCCGATCCGCTGGAAACCGCCGCCTCACTCCCGCCGTTTCCGGGACGCGGCCCGCCGGCGATGACCTGGCCGGATCCGGCCAGAATTCCTCACTCTCCGCGGCGAGTCGATGACGTTCCGCCGTGCCGTTCTTCCAGAAAATCGGTCGAACGTGTCGAGGGCGTCGCATATGCTCGGCAAACCTCGCTCCAGGTACCCGCGTCCAACACCGAAACCGCGGTCGGAACGGGCGCTTCACCGGCTCGCGGGTCGGGTTAGCGCCCAGCCGCATGGGGGAGATGATCAACATGGCACGGCAGCAGCTTGTCAAACGCCCCAAACCGCCACGTCAACCGAGCCCGCTCGACCTCCGGACCCCTACCGGACGTCTTCTGCCGTACTGACGAACACGACCCCATACACCTGAGACACATAACAACGCAGGGCCTCTCCCGTCCCAAACGGAAGAGGCCCTGCGCCCGTTCAGCCCACGCCCCGATTCCGCTTTCCGTTGCAGGTCACTCGGCTGGGGTGATGCCTGTTGGGCAGGAGAGGCCGGTGCCGCCCAAGCCACAGTAGCCGTTGGGGTTCTTGGTGGGGGCCAGGTACTGCTGGTGGTAGTCCTCGGCGAAGTAGAAGTCGGTGGCCTTGGTCACCTCGGTGGTGATGGTGCCGTAGCCGGCCTTGGCGAGGACCTGCTGGTAGGCGTCGCGGGACGCTTCGGCCTGCTTTCGCTGGGCTTCGTCGCGATAGAAGATGGCCGAGCGGTACTGGGTGCCGACGTCGTTGCCCTGGCGCATGCCCTGGGTCGGGTCGTGGGACTCCCAGAAGACGCGGAGAAGCTCTTCGTAGGAGACCTCGGCCGGGTCGTAGACGACGCGGACGGTCTCGGTGTGGCCCGTGCGGCCGCTGCAGACCTCTTCGTAGGTGGGGTTCGGCGTGTAGCCGCCCTCGTAGCCGACGGACGTGGAGATCACGCCGGGGGTCTGCCAGAACACCCGTTCGGCGCCCCAGAAGCAGCCGAGGGCGAACTCGGCGATCTCGGCGCCGTCCGGGTAGGGCGGCGCCGGCGGCGCGTCGAGGACCTCGTGCCCGGCCGGGACGGGCATCGGCTCTTCACGTCCGGGCAGGGCCTTCTCGGGAGCGACCATCGTGGTCTTCGCGAAGAACATGCCTCCAGGCTACGCAGCCGGGTCGTCAGCATCGTTAGTTAGCGTCGCTCATTACCGGTGGTACGGTGGCGCGCGTGGCGGAACGTCGTGGGCTGGTGTTCGGGGTGGCGGCGTACGTCATCTGGGGGCTCTTCCCGCTGTACTGGCCGCTGCTGGAGCCGTCCGGGGCCGTCGAGATCCTGGCGCACCGGATCATGTGGTCGCTGCTGGCCGTACTGATCATGCTGGCGTGGGGGCGGCACTGGATCCGGGGGCTGACCTGGCGGAGGGCCGGGCTGCTGACGGGGGCGGCGCTGGTCATCACGGTCAACTGGGGCACCTACATCTGGTCGGTGAACAGCGGGCACACGATCGAGGCCGCGCTGGGCTACTTCATCAACCCGCTGGTCAGCGTGGTCTTCGGGGTGCTGATCTTCCGGGAGCGGCTGCGCCGGTGGCAGTGGGCCGCGGTGGGCCTGGGCGCCTGCGCGGTGGTGGTGCTGACGGCCGGGTACGGGCGCCCGCCGTGGGTCGCGCTGGTGCTGGCCATGGCGTTCGGCCTGTACGGGCTGTTCAAGAAGTTCGCGGACATGCCCTCGGTGGAGAGCCTGGCCGTGGAGACCGCGGTGATGTTCCTGCCCGCCCTGGCGTTCACGGTGGCGCTGGAGGCGCGGGGGAACGCGGCGTTCGGGCACGAGGGCGTGTGGCACATGCTGCTGATGGCGGGCGGCGGTGTCATCACGGCGATCCCGTTGCTGCTGTTCAACGGGGCGGCGACCCGGTTACCACTGTCCACGATCGGGATGCTCCAGTACCTGGCGCCCGTCCTGCAGTTCCTCATCGGACTGCTCGTCCAGCACGAGGAGATGCCGGTGGGACGCTGGGCCGGGTTCCTGCTGGTCTGGGCGGCGCTGGTGGTGCTCACCTGGGACGGCCTGCGGGCGCGCCGCCATGATCGTCTCGGTTTCGGCGCATCGGTGGAGCCGGAGATCGCCAAGCACTAAAGTGCCGCAGGCATCACCAGCCCCGCGTTCCTAGGAGTCCGGTTGCGCCTGCTCAGCTTCACTGTGATGGGAGCGGCCCTGATAGCGGCCGGACTGGCCGCGCCCGTCTCGGTCGAGCAGGGCGAGGCGGGGGACGCGATGCGGTTCGGCCCCGCGCTTCCGGGCGGGCGGGTGCGCATCGAGGTGCCGGCCTGTGCCGCGGACCGGGTGGAGTCGGCGGCGTTCGCCGGAGAGGTCCGGCTCGGGGGACGTTCCGGCACGGCCGCCCTGAAGCCGGAGATCCGTCCGGGAAGTTACCTTGTCATAGCCCACTGCGGGTCACGCACGGTGACGGGACGGCTCCCGGTGTCCGAGGAGCGGCCCTGGCCCTCCCTGCTGCCGGGCGCCCTCAATTACCAGATGGCCCGCCTATCCGGAGACCACTGACCGATATCGGCCAGCGATAAGCGGCACGACCACGGCCGGGGCGGCTACGATGGCCAATCCGCGCAGCCGTCACCTGCTCATATCGGCCGTTTCACAAAGGCCGCCGAAAGCCGGTCTTTTTTGATCGATCTTCGTCCCGGGGCGCAAGGTTCGCGGAGCTCGCGGGACGTCGCCCCAGCTTCTTTCCTGGGCTAACTAAACGCGAATTGGCGTGGCGGCGAGAACGCGCGAGATCGATCACTCAGCGTAGTTGACTATCGCCCTCAGTGAGTCGGACCCCTCCTGACAGGAACGGTCACCGACCCTGACGGCCCTTGGCAGGGTGATCTAGCTCACCGTAAGATCCATACATTTCCACCATCTAGGGCCTTGATCCCGTTAATTGATCATGTGATACTTCCTGGAAAACGCCCATTCCACACAAGCATCAACATAACGGAGAACCAACCCAAGATCGCTCCAACCGTCGCCGTCGGTCACCCCCCGAGCGGCCCTCTTCCCACCGGTTCATGGCACGACGAGGGGCAGTGGAAATGTCCGTTGATGTCGGCTCCGTCCCGACCCGGAAGGCCGTCTCCTTTCCGCTCTATCGAACGTTCTCTCGATTTGTTCGGGACCCTCTCAGGGAGCTGGAACGCATCAGCGCGGAGGCCGGAGGCGAGCTGATCCGGCTCGATCTCGGCGCCTCGCGCCCGTACCTGGCGACCCATCCCGACCACGTCCAGCAGGTGCTCCGCAGGGAGTCGCAGAACTTCGTCCGGGACGGCATGTTCTGGCGGCCGCTGCGCGGGCTCTTCGGCGGCAGCATCATGTCCGAGTTCGACGAGTGGGAGCTCAGCAAGCGGATCCTGCAGCCGGTGTTCTCCACCAAGCACGTGCGGGCGCTGACCGAGAGCATGGCGGACGCCATCAACGCGGCCGTGGACACCCTGGAGGCGCCGGCCGGCGCGGGCGAGGCGATCGAGATCCTCCCCGAGATGGGCCGCATCGTCCACGAGACCGTGATCAAGGTGCTGTTCGGCAACAAGATCCGGCAGGCCGAGGCGGACCGGCTGGTCCCCGGCATGGAGAAGCTCGCCACCTCGATCGCGTACCGCTTCCTGCTGCCGTTCGTGCCGCGCTCCATCCCGCTGCCCGGCGACCGCGCCTTCGCCGCCGCGCTGGAGATCATGGACGAGACCCTGTACGAGCTGGTGGACCGGTACCGGGACGCACCGGGCGAGGGCTTCGACATCTTCACCGCGCTGTGCCAGGCCCGGATGACCGAGGGCAGCGGGCTGGACGACCAATGGGTCCGCGACAACCTGCTGTCGATGTGGGCGACCAGCATCGAGACCACCACGGTCGCGCTGACCTGGATCTGGCCGATCCTCGACCGGCACCCGGAGGTGGCGGGGCGGCTGCGCAAGGAGATCGACGAGGTGGTCGGCGGGGAGCGCGTCCGGCCCGAGCACCTGCACCGGCTGCCGTACGTCAAGCAGGTCATCCAGGAGCTGCTGCGGCTGTACCCGGTGGGCTGGATCTTCCCCAGGATCGCGCAGAACCCGACCACCGTCGGCGGCGTGCCGATCAAGGCCGGGGACACCGTGCTGGTCAGCCCGTACCTCACCCACCGGCTGGAGTCGGTGTGGGAGGACCCGCTGAGGTTCGACCCCGAGCGGTTCAGCCCGGAGCGCGCCAGGACGCACCACCGCTACGCCTACTACCCCTTCGGCGGCGGCCCCCACATGTGCATCGGGCGGCACGTGTTCAACTTCGAGGCGGAGCTGATCCTGACGAGCATCCTCAGCAGGTTCCGCCCGGAGGTGCGGCACGCGGAGGGCGCCATCCCCAAGATCGGCGCGACGATCCGGCCGAGGAACGAGCTCAAGATGACCCTCGTCCCCCTCCGGAGCGCCGCGTGAGCCGCCAGGCGGACCGGACGCCCACGGCGGCGGACCGGCCCGGCGCTCCCGGCCGGGCGGCGTGAGCGGGGACGGGCGCGGCGCGGACGAGGACATGGCCACGGTGCCCGGGGGCGGCCCGATGCGGGACGCCTTCGGTGCCGGCACGGTCATGGCCCAGGCGGTCCGGGCCGCGCGTGACCTGGTCGCGTGCGTCGAGGCTCATCCGGCCCTCTTCTCCTCCGACGCCCTCGACGCCACCACCTGCAACGCGCTCGCCTGCGCCAACGCGTTCGCCGCCGCCGGGGTGGACGCGCCCGGCATGCGCATCCTCAACCGCACGGCGCTCTGGCTGTTCGGCCTGGACTGGAGGGTGGACCACAAGGCGGCGGCGCGCGAGGAGATCGAGGACATCAACCGCCGGGTGCTGGCCGTCCTGGACGGCGCCGACCCCGCGCCGGGCGACGAGCTGACCCCGTTCCTGGCCGAGATCCGGGACGAGCTCGCCGCGTCCCCCGCCTTCCCGGCGCTGCGCGCCGCCTGGCGCGAGGACCTCGTGCGCGTGCTCGAAGCGGGCCTGCGCGAATGGGAGTGGAAGACGGCCGCCGCGTCCGGCGACCGCGACCGGCTGCCGTCGCTGGACGGCTACCTCGCCAACGCCGACAACATCGGCTCCGCCTGGGTGAACCTGTCGCACTGGATCGCGCTCGCCGACCCGGCCACGATCGCGAACCTGGAGCCGTTGCGCGAGGTGAGCCGCGAGGTGCAGAAGGCGCTGCGGCTGCTGAACGACCTGGCCACCTACGAGCGGGACCTGGCCTGGGGCGACCTCAACGCCATCATGCTCGACACCGACCGTGCGGGCGTCTCCGCCCGAATAGACGAGATCATCCGCTACTGTCGCCGCCTGCTCGGGCCCCTGCGGGATCCCTGCCCGGACGGGACGGCGTATCTCGAACGGCAGCTCGGGTTCAACATCGCCTTCTACGGCGTCAGCGACTACTGGGGTTCGCCATGATCGAGTACGGGTCGTCGCTTCCGGCGGGGTTCGTCGACACCGGCGCCGCCGCCCGGGAGCTGGTCGCCGAGCTGCGCGCCCATCCCTGGGGACGCTCCTCCCCCTCGGTGTACGAGACGGGACGGCTGGTGTCCCTGGCGCCGTGGCTGGACGGGCAGGCCGAGCGGTTGCGGTTCCTGGTCGGTACGCAGCGCGCGGACGGCGGCTGGGGCCTCCCGCACGACGGCTACTCGCTGGTCCCCACGTTGAGCGCCACCGAGGCCCTGCTGAGCGCGCTCGCCACGGGCGATCCGGCCGCGAACGCGCGGCGCGCCGAGCTGGTCAAGGCCGCCGATCACGGTCTGGAACGGCTGTCCTGCCTGCTGGCCCCCGGCCGCGATCTCGACGTGCCGGACATGCCGGCGATCGAGCACATCACCCCGTACCTGATCGCGCTGATCAACGCCCGGCTGGACGGTGCGGGCGACGGTCCGCCCGCGGGGCTGGAGTCCTGGCACGACGCGGGCCCGTTGCGGGCTCCCGCGGGCATGGGCGGCGAGTTACTGCCGCTCGTCCGGGACCTGCTCGACCGGGGCGAGGCCGTCCCCGCGAAGCTGCTGCACGCTCTGGAGATCGCGGGGGACGCGGCGCGGTCGGCGCGGTCGGTCCGGCCGGAACGTTCGGGGACGGTCGGCGCGTCCCCCGCCGCCACCGCCGCCTGGCTCGGCCCCGCCGGTACAGCCCCCGGCGCGTCGGAGGACGCGGAGCGCGCGGCGGCGCGGCGCTACCTGGAGGCCGCGGTCGAGCAGCACGGCGGACCCGTCCCGGTGGCCGTCCCGATCACCGAGTTCGAGCGCGGCTGGGTGCTGGGGTGGCTCGCCCGCGCGGGCGTCCCGCTCCAGGTGCCGGAACGCGAGCTGGACGACCTGCTGGACGGGCTGCGGACCTCGCTCGGCGAGTCCGGGACGGGCGGCGGCGTGGGTCTGCCGCCCGACGCCGACACCAGTTCGGGCGCGCTGTACGCGCTGTCCCTGCTGGGCCGCCCGCATCCGCCCGACCTGCTGTGGAATTACGAGACGGAAACGCATTTCTGCACTTGGCAGGGCGAGAACGGGCGGTCGGTCACCACCAACGCGCACGTTCTGGAGGCGTTCGGCCAGTATCTGGAATGCACGGGCGGCGGCGAGCGGGCGGCCAGGTACGCCGCGACCACCGCGAAGGTGGCATCGTGGCTTTGTGAACAGCAGGATCGGGACGGCGCGTGGCGCGACCGCTGGCATGCCTCCCCGTATTACGCCACCGCCTGCGCGGTTCCGGCGCTCACCCGTTTCGGCGGCGACCGCTGTGCCGGCGCGGTGGAACGCGCGCGGCGATGGGTGCTGGAAACGCAACGGCCGGACGGTTCGTGGGGCCGCTGGGACGGCACCGTCGAGGAGACGGCGTACGCGGTGCAGATCCTGCTTCTGCGCCAGGACGGGCCTCCGGGGAGGGACGCCTCGCGTGCCGCGGCCCGGGGAGCGGCCTACCTCAGGACGGTCATCCACAGATCCGGACAAACCGGACTATCAATGACAAATTCTGTTTCGAGCGCCGAACCTCACCTTTGGCATGATAAGGACATATACCACCCTACTACCATTGTCCGGGCGGCCATCCTGGCATCGCTCCACCTCGCCCAGAGCCGGCCGCAGGTTACGGGCGCGTGAATTCACTCACACCCGCACAGGAGACCGGCGAAAATTCGTTGAAGTAAACGATTCACCTTGAGGGGTTATGGGTATGTTGGTAAGGTTCTCGGTGCACGAATACGGGTGATGCCGGCGCTGATGCAGACCCCGCTGTCGCAAGCCTTGCATCCGGGACGCCGCCGAGCATTGCAAAGCAACTTGACATTTGTTGGGCGATTCCCATGCGCTTTCGCAACTCGCGGCTGCGGACCAAGATTGCGGCGATGCTGGTCTCCCTCACCGCGCTGTGGGCCTTCGCGGCGTGGGTGACCGCCCGGGAGGGCATCAACCTCCTCTGGGTGAGCACGCTGGACACCAACGTCGCCGCGACGACGGACCCCATGCTCGTCGACATGCAGGCGGAACGGCGGCTCACCGTCGTCTACCTCGCGGCCCCGACGCAGCAACGGCGCGACGCGCTCCTCGCGCAGCGCGCCCGCACCGACAAGACCGTGGCGGTGGTGCTCAAGGGCATCAGGTCCTCCTCCGTCAAGCGCGCCGCCGGCGCGAACCTGGAACGCCGGCTCACCGAGTTCGACGCCCAGTTGCAGCGTCTGCCCGCCGAGCGCCGCGCCGTCGACGCCGGGCTGTCGGACCGCGACCGCGCGTTCGATGCCTACTCGGCGATCAACGAGGCCAACTTCCGGGTGTACGACGAGCTGGCCACCCTCGACGACAAGGACTTCGCCGACGCCACCCGCGACCAGGTCGCCATCAACCGCACCTGGGAGCTGCTGTCCCGCGAGGACGCGATGGTCGCGGGCGCCCTCACCATCGGCAGGCTCAGCGCCGCCGAGCTCCAGCGGATCAGCCAGACGGTCGGCGCCCGGCGGTTCGCCTACGAGAGCGCGATGGTCGGCGTCCGCGCGACCGAGCCACAGCAGTACTCGGAGCTGAGCACCAACCAGAAGCTGGCCGAGGTCCGCGCCCTTGAGGACGGCCTGCTCAAGACGCGGCCCGGCCAGCGGCCCAGGCTGACCGACCAGCAGTGGCAGGCCGCCACCGGACCGGCGCTCGACCAGATGCGCACCAGCATCCAGGCCGGGGGCAACCGGCTGGTCGAGCGCGCCACCCCGATCGCCATCTGGGTCGTCGTCCGGCTGCTGCTGGCCGGCGGGCTCGGGCTGATCACCGTTATCGCGTCCATCACCGTGTCCATCACCACCGCGCGAGCCCTGGTACGCCAGCTCGAACGGCTGCGCACCGCGGCGTGGGAGCTGGCCGAGCAACGGCTGCCCAGCGTGGTCGAACGGCTGGGGCACGGCGAGAAGGTGGACGTGGCCGCCGAGGCGCCGCCACTGCGGTTCGGCGACGACGAGATCGGCCAGGTGGGCAAGGCGTTCAACCACGTGCAGGAGACCGCGCTGCGCACCGCGGTCGAGCAGGCCGAGCTGCGGCGCGGCATCCGTGACGTCCTGCTCAGCCTGGCCCGCCGCACCCAGACCCTGGTGCACCGGCAGCTGAGCCTGCTCGACACCATGGAGCGCAAGCGCGACATCGACCCCAAGGACCTGGAAGAGCTGTTCCGGCTCGACCACCTGGCCACCCGGATGCGGCGCAACGCCGAGAACCTGATCGTCCTGTCCGGCGCCATCCCGGCCCGCGGCTGGCGCCGCTCGGTCCCGATGGTGGACGTCGTCCGCGCCGCGGTCGGCGAGGTCGAGGACTACACCCGGGTCCAGGTGCTGCCGTTCGGGCCGGTGGAGCTGACCGGCCGCGCGGTCGGTGACGTCACCCACCTGCTGGCCGAGTTGATCGAGAACGCGGTGTCGTTCTCCCCGCCCGACACCGTCGTGCAGATCGGCGGGCACCTGGTCGCCAACGGCTTCGCCATCGACATCGAGGACCGCGGCCTGGGCATGACCGACGAGAAGCTCGCCGAGATCAACGCCCGGATCGCCGACCCGCCCGAGTTCAACCTGCAGAGCTCGGTCCAGCTCGGCCTGTTCGTGGTCGGCAAGCTGGCCGAGCGGTACGGAGTCCAGGTCATGCTCAAGCGGTCCGCGTACGGCGGCACCACCGCGGTCGTGGTGATCCCCCGCGAGCTGGTCGTGGAGGAGCGGCCCGCGCAGCCGCAGCCCGAGCCGCGTACCGACGCCGCCGTCCCGGCCGCGCAGGAGGGGCCGAGGCCGGTCCCCGCGGGCACCACCACCGAGAACGGCCTGGCCGTCCGCCAGCCGACCATGGTGGGCGCCGGCCCGGCACAGGCCGGCCCCGCGGAGGGCTCCCCGGCGCTGGTCGCGGTCCCGGACCCGGCCCGCAGCTCGCCGGGCGTCGGCGGCCACGCGATCCCCGGCGAAGGCGGCCCGGACCGTCCCGAGCCGGGCGACCCGCGGACCGGAGGCTCCCCGTTCGGCTCGCCCACGGCCACCGGCCTGATCACGCCGCAGGCGCAGCAGGGGCAGGCGCCCCCGGTGCAGGGCGTCGTCTCGGACGCTCCTGGCACGACCCTGGACGGCGGCGCCGGTGCCGACCGCGCCGCCGCACCGAACGACGCCGGGGGTGGAGGTAGCCCCGGGCGTTCCACGACCGCGATCCCGCCCACGGAGGATCTACCACCCGTGCCCGACATCGACAGCACCCCCTCGGGCCTCCCCGTCCGGGTGCCGCAGGCCAACCTGGCACCTCCGCTGCGCGACGGCGAGCCGTCCGCGCCGCAGGACGCGGAGGCCGAAGAGGACCAGGGGCGCTCGCCCGCGGAGATCCAGCGGATCATGGGCTCCTACCAGCGCGGCACCCGCCGCGGCCGTTCCGACGCCGCCCGCGCGGCGGGCAGGGCCGCCGACGGCCGTTCCGATGCCGCCCCCGCGGCGAGCCGTACCGAAGGCGAGGAGGATCAGTGATGCAGAAGACGGGCTCGGCCGCCGATCTCAGCTGGCTGCTGGACGACCTGGTGGGGCGGCTGCCGCACACCCGGCACGCGATCGTGCTGTCCGCGGACGGCCTGCTGATGGCCTCTTCCCGGAACTTCTCCCAGGACGACGGCGAGCACCTGGCCGCGGTCGCCGCGGGCATCCAGAGCCTGGCCAAGGGCGCGGGGACCCGCTTCGGCGGCGGGCCGGTCCGGCAGACGATCGTGGAGATGCAGTCGGCGTTCCTGCTGGTCTCGGTCGCCGGCAAGGGCGCCTGCCTGGCCGTGCTCAGCGACGAGGAGGCCGATGTCGGGCTCATCGCCTACGAGATGGCCATGCTGGTCACGGCGATGGGTCACCATCTGTCCACGCCGTCGCGGAGCGAGTCCGCGGCCGCCGCCGAGAGCAGGGGCGCGCAATGATGCCGCCCGAGGATCCCGAGCGGGAGACACGCCCGCCCGAGACACCGGCCGAGCTGCCGCACGATCGGCTGCTGGACGAGCAGGCCGGGCCGATGGTGCGGCCGTACGTGATGACCAGCGGCCGGCTCGAACCCACCCGCGGCAAGTTCGACCTGATCACGCTGGTGGTGGCGATCGGGGTGAACCCGGAGGGCGAGGTCGGCCTGGGCCCCGAGCATCTGGCGATCCTGCGGCTGTGCCAGTCGGTGATGTCGGTCGCCGAGCTCACCGGGCATCTCAACCTTCCCGTCGCCACCGTCCGGGTCATGCTCGGTGACCTGCTGGACAAGGGCTTCATCACCATGCAGGAGCCCGAACCGGAGGCGGACATGCACGACATCAGGCTCTACAAGGCGGTGATCGATGGTCTCCGGGCCCTCTAGTCGCGACATGAACGGCCGTAAGCTCCCCACCGCGGTCAAGATCGTGATCGCCGGCGGTTTCGGCGTGGGCAAGACCACCATGGTCGGCACGGTGTCCGAGACCCAGCCGCTGCGCACCGAGGAGATCCTCACCGACGAGAGCATCGGCGTCGACGACATCTCCGGGGTGGAGCGCAAGGACACCACCACCGTCGCGATGGACTTCGGCCGCATCACGATGCGGGACGAGTACGTCCTCTACCTGTTCGGCACCCCGGGCCAGGAACGGTTCTGGTTCATGTGGGACGAGGTGGCGCTGGGCGCCCTCGGCGCCGTGGTGCTCGCCGACACCCGGCGCCTCGCGGACTGCTTCCCCTCGGTGGACTACTTCGAGCGCCGCGGCACCCCGTTCATCGTCGCGGTGAACTGCTTCGAGGGCGCCCGCCGCTACGATCTCGAAGAGATCGAGATGGCGCTCAACCTCGGGCCGAAGGTGCCGGTCATGCTGTGCGACGCGCGCAGCCTCGAATCGTGCAAGAAGGTCCTCATCAAGATGGTCCTGCACGCGATGAAGAGCCGCGGCCTCAGCCCCGAGAACGCCGCCGCGCCTCAGAGCAGCGGCGTCTAGCCCGTCCTGGACACCGCGTAGTCGCACAGCCCGATGAGGGCGGCGCGCGCCGGGATGTCGGGCAGCGTGAGCAGTTCCGCGCGGGCGTCCTCGGCCCAGCGGCGCAGGTCGGACCGTGAACGCTCCATGGCGGGGTGCGCGCGCAGCAGCGCCAGCGCCTCGGCGTGCAGCGCGTCGTCGGTGAGGTCCTGGTCGAGCAGGGCGCGCAGCCGCGCGTCGTCCGGACCCGACCCGATGCCCGCGAGGACGTGGTGGACGGGCAGGGTGCGGATCCCTTCCCGCAGGTCGATACCGGGGGTCTTGCCGGACTGCTCGGTGTCGGAGGCGATGTCGAGCACGTCGTCCGCCAGCTGGAACGCGACGCCGATCTTCTCGCAGGCCGAGGTGACCGTGTCCACCACATGGGTGGGCGCGCCCGACAGCAGCGCCCCGAACTGGCCCGACACGGCGATCAGCGAGCCGGTCTTGTCCGCCACCACCTGGAGGTAGTGCTTGAGCGGGTCGGCGTCGGGCGCGGGACCCACGGTCTCCTGGATCTGACCGCGCACCAGCCGGGAGAACGCGCGGGCCTGGATCCGCACCGCCTCGGGGCCGAGGTCGGCGAGCAGGTCGGACGCGCGGGCGAACAGGTAGTCGCCGGTGAGGATGGCGACGGTGTTGGTCCAGCGGGAGTTGGCCGAAGGCTCGCCGCGACGCACCGTCGCCTCGTCCATCACGTCGTCGTGGTACAGCGTGGCCAGATGGGTGAGCTCCACGACCACCGCCGCCTCCACGACGCCGCGCGCCGCGGGGTCGCCGAAGTGGGAGGCCAGCAGCACCAGCGTCGGCCGGAACCGCTTGCCGCCCGCCTCCACCAGGTGCTTGGACGCCTGCGCGAGCAGCGGATCGTCGCTGTGCACGGCGTCGAGCAGGACGGCTTCGACGGCGCCGAGCCGCTCCTGCACGGCCTCCGCGAGCGCCTCGTCGACGGAGAGGTCGAAGGGCACGCCTCCCCTCAGCGACCGTCCTCCGGGGCCTCCGCCGAAAGCTGCACTCACCCAAGACCCCCTACCGGACTGCCGGCGCGCTACCGGACGAACAGTTGTGACGCGGCATGCCCCGCCAGGTCCAGGACGGGCTGGGGGAGCACACCCAGTACAACAGTAGCCGCCACGCCGAGCACCACCGCTGCCGCGGTGGCCGGTCCGGCGACCACCGACGGACCGTCCGCCTCCGGCTCGCTGAAGAACATCACCACGATCACCCGGACGTAGAAGAACGCCGCGACCGCCGACGACAGCACACCGACGATCACCAGCGGGGTCGCGCCCTCCTGCACGGCCGCCGAGAACACCGCGAACTTACCGGTGAACCCGCTGGTCAGCGGAATACCGGCGAACGCCAGGAGGAAGAAGGCGAACACCCCGGCGACCAGCGGGGCCCGCCGTCCCAGGCCCGCCCAGCGGGACAGGTGCGCGGCCTCGCCGCCGGTGTCCCGCACCATGGTGACCACGGCGAACGCGCCGATCGTGGTGAAGCCGTAGGCCGCCAGGTAGAACAGCGTGCCCGACAGGCCGGACTCGGAGGTGGCGACCACACCGGTGAGCAGGAAGCCCGCGTGCGCGACCGAGGAGTAGGCCAGCATCCGCTTGATGTCGGTCTGGGTGATCGCGATGACCGCCCCGGCCACCATGGTGAGAATGGCCACACCCCACAGCGCGGGCCGCCAGTCCCACCGCAGATTCTCCAGCGCGACGTAGTACACGCGCAGCAGCGCGCCGAACGCCGACACCAGCGTGCAGGACGCCATCAGCGCCGTGATCGGCGTGGGGGCGCCCTGGTAGACGTCCGGCTTCCACATGTGGAACGGCACCGCGCCCAACTTGAACAGCAGCCCGACCGACAGCAGCGCCACCCCGGCCAGCAGCAGCGCCTCGCTGCCCGCCTCCCGCTGGATCTGCGTGGCGATCACCGACAGCCGGACCGAGCCGGCGTAGCCGTACAGCAGCGCCACCCCGTACAGGAAGAACGCCGAGGAGAACGCGCCGAGCAGGAAGTACTTGACCGCGGCCTCCTGCGACAGCAGCCGCCTGCGGCGGGCCAGGCCGCACAGCAGGTACAGCGGCAGCGACAGGATCTCCAGCGCCACGAACATGGTGAGCAGGTCGTTGGACGCGGGGAACATCAGCATTCCGGCGACCGCGAAGGTCGTCAGCGGGAACACCTCGGTCTGCACCAGACCGGCCGCCTGCGTCTCCTGCTCGGCCTCGCTGCCGGGCAGCGCGGACGCCTGCGCGGCGAAGTGCACCTGCTTGCGCTCGACGATCAGCAGCAGGCTGACCAGCGCCAGCACCAGGATCGTGCCCTGCAGGAACAGCGTGGGCCCGTCCACCGCCAGCGCGCCTTCGGCCGCGACGTGGTGCGGCTCGTCCCGCCAGGCCAGCGCGATCGTCCACACGAACGCGGCCGCGAGACCGACGAAGGCCAGCCCCGCCTGCAACGGGAAGCGCAGCCCGCGGCCCGCGAACGCCTCGATCAGCACGCCGACGATGGCGATGCCGAACACCAGCAGCATCGGGCCGAGCTGCCCGTACTCGATGTGCGGTGCGGGGATGTCGGGCGCCGCCTGCGTGAGGACGAGGCTCACGGGGGTGGTGACGCTCATGGGCGTGCTCCGTTCTCAACGGCGGTACCGGCGATCTCCGGCGCCGGATCGCGCTGGTCGACCCTGACCAGCGTCTGCTCCACCGAGGGTTTGATCACGTTCAGGACCGGCTGCGGGAAGAAGCCCATCACCACGATGATCGCGATGATCGGGCCGATCACCCACTTCTCGCGTCCGGACAGGTCCGGGAAGTCCCTGGCCGCCTCGACAGCGTCATTCTGGGGGGGCGACCCCCCGGACCCCCCGGCAAGGGCGGCTCCGCCGTCCCTCGCTCCGCTCGGGATGCGGAGCGGGCCGCCCATCGTCCGCTGGTACATCCACAGGATGTAGATCGCGGCCAGCACGATCCCAACCGTGGCGATGACCGCGGGCACCCGGTAGCGGGAGAAGGTGCCGGTGAAGACCAGGAACTCCGACACGAACGGCGAGAGCCCGGGAAGCGACAGCGAGGACAGCCCGGCGACCAGGAACGTCCCGGCCAGCACCGGCGCGACCTTCTGGACGCCGCCGTAGTCGTCGATCCGCGCCGAGCCACGCCGCACGATCATGAAGCCGACCAGCAGGAACATCGCGCCGGTCGAGAAGCCGTGGTTGACCATGTACAGCGCGGCGCCGGACTGGGCCTGGCTGGTCATCGCGAAGACGCCCAGCACGATGAACCCGAAGTGGGAGACCGAGGTGTAGGCGACCAGCCGCTTCAGGTCGACCTGGCCGATCGCCAGGACGGCGCCGTAGATGACGCTCAGCACGGCGAAGCCCAGCACGACCGGGGTGGCCCACTCGGCGGCGCCCGGGAACAGCTCCAGGCAGAACCGCAGCATCCCGAACGTGCCGACCTTGTCCAGCACGCCGACGATCAGCACCAGGGCGCCGGGCGGCGCCTGCTGCGCCGCGTCCGGCAGCCAGGTGTGGACGGGCACCATCGGCGCCTTGATGGCGAACGCGACGAAGAACGCCAGGAACAGCCACTTGGCCGTGGTCGGGTCGATGTCCAGCCGGGTCAGCTCGGTGAACAGGAACGTGCCGTGGCCCAGCCCGCCCTCGCTCGGCGACGCCGCCGACAGCGGGTACAGCCAGATCACCGCGACCAGCATCAGCAGCCCGCCGAGCAGCGAGTACAGCAGGAACTTGACCGCCGCGTAGGAGCGCTGGGCGCCGCCGTACGACCCGATGAGGAAGTAGGCGGGGATCAGCATCGCCTCGAAGAAGACGTAGAAGAGGAAGACGTCGGTCGCCGCGAAGACGCCGATCATCATCGCTTCCATCGTCAGCAGCAGCGCGAAGTAGGTGTTGACGCTGCGCTTGGCGGGGACGCCGACGCCGCCGGAGCGGTCCGCCTCGTTCCAGGACGCCAGGATCACCAGCGGGACGAGGATCACCGACAGCAGGATGAGGACGAGCGCCACGCCGTCCACCCCGACGGCCCAGTGCACCCCGAACTGCCGGATCCACCAGTACCGCTCGGCGAACTGGAACCGCGGCCCGCCGGTCTCGAAGCCGGAGGCCATCGCGATCGTCCCGGCCGCGACCAGCAGCGAGACCGCCAGCGCGACCTGCTTGACCAGCGACTCGCGCGCCCGCGGCAGCAAGGCCACCAGCAGCGCTCCCACCGCGGGCACCGCGATGAGGACGCTCAGCCAGGGAAAGTCTTCCATTTAGACGTTCACCACCAGGAGCGCCGCCACGATGACCGCGGCGCCGCAGAACATGGAGAGGGCATAGGTCCGGGCGAACCCGGTCTGGATGCGGCGGACCCGGCCCGACGTGCCGCCGATACCGGCGGCCAGGCCGTTGACCAGGCCGTCGACACCGCGGCCGTCGAACCAGACCGCGAGCCGGGTCAGCCACTGGCCCGGCCGCATCAGCAGCGACTCGTTGATCGCGTCGCCGTACAGGTCCTTGCGGGCGGCGACGGTGACGAACGAGCCCGCGGGGGCCTCGCGCGGCACCGGGCGGGCGCCGTACTGCCGCCACGCGATACCGACGCCGATCAGCATCAGCACGAACGTGGCGACCCCGGGACCGTTGATCGGCTGGAAGCCGTGGTGCCCGGCCTCGCCCACCACCGGGGCGAGGAACTCGGAGAACCCGCCCAGCACCAGGAACCCGCCGGCGAAGACCGAGCCGACCGCCAGCAGCACCAGCGGGACGGTCATCACCTTCGGCGACTCGTGCGGGTGGACGCCCTCCTCCCAGCGTTCCTTGCCGTAGAAGGTCATGAACATCACCCGCGACATGTAGTACGCGGTGATGCCCGCGCCGATCAGCGCGCACGTGCCGAGGACGGCGCCCGACGTGCCGCCCTTCTCGAAGGCCGCCTCGATGATGCCGTCCTTGGTGAACCAGCCGGACAGCCCGGGGAACCCGATGATGGCCAGGTAGCCGAGCCCGAAGGTGGCCCAGGTGATGACCATCAGCCCGCGCAGCGCGCCGTAGTGGCGCATGTTCACGTCGTCGTTGGTGCCGTGCATGACCGACCCGGCGCCCAGGAACAGGCCCGCCTTGAAGAAGCCGTGCGCGATCAGGTGCGCGATGGCGAAGGCGTACCCGGCCTTGCCGAGCCCCGCGGCCAGGTGCATGTAGCCGATCTGCGACATGGTGGAGCCGGCCAGCGCCTTCTTGATGTCGTCCTTGCCGGTACCGATGATCGCACCGGCCAGCAGCGTGGCGGCGCCGACGATGGTCACCACCAGTTGCGCGTCCGGTGCCATCTCGAAGATCGGCGCGGAGCGGACGATCAGGTAGACGCCCGCGGTCACCATGGTCGCGGCGTGGATCAGCGCCGACACCGGGGTCGGGCCCTCCATCGCGTCCAGCAGCCAGGACTGCAACGGCAACTGCGCGGACTTGCCGCACGCGCCGAGCAGGAGCAGCAGCCCGAGCGCGGTGGCGGTGCCGGTGCTCAGCCGCGCGGCCGCCCCGACGTGCTCGGCGCCCTCACCCAGGATCTGCTCGAAGCCGACCGTCCCGAAGGTCGCGAACATCAGCATGATCGCGATCAGGAAGCCCATGTCGCCGACGCGGTTCACGACGAACGCCTTCTTGGCCGCGGTCGCCGCGGTGGGCTTGTACTGCCAGAACCCGATCAGCAGGTACGAGGCGAGGCCGACGCCCTCCCAGCCGATGAACATGGCCAGGTAGTTGTCGCCCAGCACCAGCAGCAGCATCGCCGCCACGAACAGGTTGAGGTAGGCGAAGAACCGGCGCCGGTCGGGATCGTGCTCCATGTAGCCGACGGAGTAGATGTGGATCAGCGACCCGACCCCGGTGATCAGCAGCACGAAGCTGATCGACAGCGGGTCCACCAGCAGCCCCATGTCGACCTTGAACGAGCCGACGTTCAGGAACTCCCACAGGTGCACGGTGCGGCGGCGCTCCTCGGCGCCGTACCCGAGCATCTGGGCGAACATCGCCGCGCCCAGCGCGAAGGAGGCCAGCGGCGTCAGCACGCCGAGCAGATGCCCCCACCGGTCGGTGCGGCGGCCGCCCAGCAGCAGGATCGCCGCGCTCGCCGCCGGCAACGCGATCAGAAGCCAGGCCAGCGACTGGATGCCTTCCGCTTTCATCCCGGACCTCTCTGGTCTTCCTGGGGGCGGACCCCCAGACCCCCTGGGCTTCGCCCGAACATCAGTGCCTGCTCTTTCTGGGGGCGGACCCCCAGACCCCCAGGGCTTCGCCCGAACATCAGTGCCTGCTCTTCCTGGGGGCGGACCCCCAGACCCCCAGGGCTACGCCCGAA
>NZ_JBIMPP010000088.1:0-29180 GCF_043906805.1 Actinomadura sp. SCN-SB
TAGGGGAACTGGTGCGTCCCCTGCGCGGCGGCCCCGGCGTGGTCAAGGACTACGTGAAGTCCCGCAAGCACGAGTGGGACGAGGCGTGCTTCGTCCCGGACGTGAAGAACCTGGCGTTACTGCGGGGCGTCGTGGCCAAGATGCTCGCGTTGCAGGACGAGTTCCTGGCGGGCGGCGTGGTCGTCCGGGAGTACGAGCCGTACGACGGGGAGGGCGAGGCGCGCGTGTGGTGGGTGGACGGGGAGCCCGCTCTCGTGGGGCCGCACCCCGACAGCCCTGAGGTCGAGCCCGAGCCCCGTGTGGACGCCGTGGCCCCCGCGGTGCGCACGCTCGGGTGCCGGTTCATCACCACCGACCTGGCGCGCAGGGAGGACGGGGAGTGGCGCGTGGTCGAGGTGGGTGACGGCCAGGTCAGCGATCTGCCGTCCACGGTCGATCCCATGGACCTGTACGCGCATCTTCCGGTGCCCGATTGAGCCACCGGACGTCGATCACCATCATCGGAACGGGAATGCGCCGTCGAGCCCTTTCGGTATGGGACGATCCAGGATTTCGTCATTGGCGGGAACGAGGTCTTGGTCCCTTCCGTCCGAGGATCGACCACCTCTAAGCTATGGCTTCGCAACCGACCGTTCTCTTCCCGTGAGCGCGCGCGGCGCCGCCCGGGGGGCGATCGGCTGCCAGTGGCCTCGTTGCACATAAGGACGTGTTCCCCTTGCCCCCTCAGCAGGACAAGCGCCGGCTCAGCTCGCGGGCTGTGAAGATCGGGATGGTCAGCGCCCTGTCGCTGACGGTGGCCGCATGTGGGTCCAAGACCACCACGGCGTGGTGCGTCGACCGGTACGCGCCCGCGGCGGGCAGGACCGTGGGCGGCTACAAGGTCGTCTCCGACATCTTCTGCGACTCGCGGGACATCGAACGAGGCACCGTGTCCTATGGACGGTACTTCTGGTACTACGGCGGCAAGCGTGACGACGATGGCTACGTCAGCGGTGGCAGCACCGTCGGGCCGCGCAAGGGCAAGATCAAATCGTCCAGCGGGAGGACGCTGAGCCGCGGCGGGTTCGGCGGCAGCGGCAGAAGCGGGAGCTGAGCCTTGCGGCGAGAACGTTCCGCACCGCGTCCTGACTGGGCGCAGAAGGTGGAGATGCACGGCCTGGCCTTCCACCGCGACGCGCACCCCGAACACCTGACCCGCCCCTATTGGGACGAGTCGGTGCACTACGTGTTCGAGCTGGACGAGGTGCTGGCGCTCGAAGAGGTCGTCGAGGAACTGCACCGCATGTGCCTGGACGTCGTCGAGCATGTCGTGACCACCGGCCGTTACCACGTGCTGGGCATTCCCGACTGGGTGGCGCCCCTCATCGAGGAGTCGTGGCGGCGCCGCGACCCGCATCTGTACGGGCGTTTCGACCTGCGCTACGACGGCACGGGCCCGGCCAAGCTGCTGGAGTACAACGCCGACACCCCCACCGCTCTGGTGGAGAGCGCGATCGTCCAGTGGTACTGGCTGCAGGAGGTCTTTCCCGAGGACGACCAGTGGAACTCCATCCATGAGCGCCTGGTCGACCGGTGGAAGGAGATCGCCGCGCAGCGCCTCGACAAAGGCCCGGCACATTTCGCGTGGACGCACGGCGACGAGACCGGCGAAGAGGTCATGACGATCGCGTACATGCAGGAGACCGCCGAGGAGGCGGGCCTGCCGGGGATCGCCATCGCCATGGAGGACATCGGCTGGGATGCGCGGCGCGGACGTTTCGTGGACCTCAAGGAAGACGAGATCCGCACGCTGTGCAAGCTCTACCCCTGGGAATGGATCGTCAACGAGCCGTTCGGCAAGAACATCCCGGGCACTCCCACCCGGTGGATCGAGCCGATCTGGAAGATGATCCTGTCCAACAAGGCGCTGCTGGTCCTGCTGTGGGAGCTGTTCCCGGGGCACCCCAATCTGCTTCCCACCTATCTCAACACGCCGTCCAACTTAACCTCGTTCGTGCAGAAGCCGCTGCTGGGCCGGGAGGGCGCGAGCATGCGCATCGTCACCCCGGACGGCGACGAGCGGCGCACCGAGGGCCGTTATGGGAGCGAGGGCTTCGTCTTCCAGGAGTTCTGCCCGCTGCCCGACTTCGACGGTGAACACCCGGTGCTGGGGGCCTGGGTGGTCCACGACGAGTCCGCGGGGCTCGGCATCCGTGAGACCTCGGGTCTCATCACCGATGACACGTCGTCATTCGTCCCGCACCGTATTCCCCTGTCAACCCCCTAGTGACGCGTCCGGCGAACCCCTGACCCCTAGAGGACGCGCCTCCCGCTAAGGAGATCAATGAACGACGATAGCCTCGCCCAGATCCTGCTGGACGGGACGGGGGCGATCCTCGCCTACGCCTTGGTCGGCCTGGTGCTGTTCGTGGTCGGCTTCTACATGACCGACCTGGCCACCCCGGGACGGCTGATCACGGTCATCCGTACCCACCGCAACCCGAACGCGACGCTGCTGGCGTGCGCGTCCACCGTCGGGGTGGGCCTGATCGTGGCCATCTCGATCTTCGCTTCGGGCGGCGACCTGATGGAGGGCCTGACCAGGACGCTGGTGTTCGGCCTCGTGGGCATCGTGGCGATGACCATCGCCACGCTGGTCTTCGACAAGGTGGTGGGGATCAGCATCAGGAACCTGGTGGACGACTCCGAGGACAAGCTGGAGCCCGCCGCGATCCTGCTGGGCGTCGCCAACCTGATGATCGGCTTCGTCACGGCCATCGCGGTCTACTAGGCGCCGGCGCGCCCCCGTCCCGCCGAGGGGCCGGGGGATGCTCGCCCGGACGGTCGTTCAGTGGAGGCGCTGGGGGACGTCGAAGGTGTCGACGACCGCCTTCCAGACCTTCTTGGCCGGCTCGCCGTCCGCGAGGGCCTGCTCGATGGTGCGGCCGCCCAGTTCGGCCAGGACGTGGTCCTTGGCGACGCTTTCGGCGTAGCTTTCCCCGAACTGCTCGTTCATCCGTTCCCAGAACTCCGTCAACCGCACCCGTCCACGCTATCCGAGGTCGCCGGGATCCGGCCCGGTAGCGCTCGATCATGATGTGACGAGCGCCACCCCGGCGCGTTTTGTCGGTGGCGGGATGCAGGATGGGGACATGAGCGGTGACGTGCTCGAACGCTTCTCCCCCGCGACCCGGGAGTGGTTCAGGGGTGCGTTCGCCGCGCCCACCCCGGCCCAGGCGGGAGCGTGGGAGTCGATCTCCAGCGGCGACAACACCCTGGTCGTCGCGCCGACCGGCTCCGGCAAGACGCTGGCCGCGTTCCTGTGGTCGCTCGACCGCCTCACCGCCTCCCAGCAGGACCCCGCGGCCGAGCCCGATCCCAGGCGACGGTGCCGCGTCCTGTACGTCTCGCCGCTCAAGGCCCTGGCCGTGGACGTCGAGCGCAACCTGCGGGCCCCGCTCACCGGAATCCGCCAGGCCGCCCGCAGGCTCGGCCTCGCCGAGCCGGACGTGCGGGTCGGGATCCGCTCCGGCGACACGCCCGCCGACGAGCGGCGGCGGCTGGCCACCCGGCCGCCGGACATCCTGATCACCACACCCGAGTCACTGTTCCTGATCCTCACCTCGCAGGCCCGCGAGTCGCTGCGCGGGGTGCGGACGGTGATCGTGGACGAGGTGCACGCGGTGGCGGGCACCAAGCGCGGCGCGCACCTGGCCCTCAGCCTGGAACGGCTGGACGCGCTGCTGGAGCGCCCCGCGCAGCGGATCGGCCTGTCGGCGACGGTGCGCCCGGTGGACGAGATCGCCGCGTTCCTCGGCGGCACCCGCCCCGCCACGGTGGTGCAGCCGCCGTCGGACAAGGTGTTCGACCTCGACATCGTCGTGCCCGTCGAGGACCTCGGGGAGATCGCCCGGTTCACCGACGACTCCGGGGCGGCCGATCCGCGGCAGCGCAGCATCTGGCCGCACGTCGAGGACCGCCTGCTCGACCTGATCGGGCGGCACCGGTCCACGCTGGTCTTCGCCAACTCCCGCCGCCTGGCCGAACGGCTGTGCGGGCGGCTCAACGAGCTGGCGTACGAACGCACCACGGGGGCGCTGCCCGAGGACCAGGCCCCCGCGGAGACGATGGCGCAGGCCGGCGCGTCCAGGGGCGCGCCGGTCGAGATAGCGCGTGCCCATCACGGCTCGGTCTCCAAGGAAGAGCGCGCCGGCATCGAGGACGCCCTCAAGCAGGGCCGCCTTCCCGCGGTGGTGGCCACGTCCAGCCTGGAATTGGGCATCGACATGGGCGCGGTGGACCTGGTCGTCCAGGTCGAGTCGCCGCCGTCGGTTGCCAACGGTTTGCAGCGGGTGGGGCGCGCGGGCCATCAGGTGGGCGCGGTGTCCAAGGGCGTCATCTTCCCCAAGTACCGGGGCGACCTCATCCAGACCGCGGTGGTGGCGGATCGGATGCGCGGCGGCCGGATCGAGGAGACGCGCTACCCCCGCAACCCCCTCGACGTCCTCGCCCAGCAGATCGTCGCGATGGTGGCGATGGACGAGTGGACGGTCGACGAGCTGGAGTCCGTGGTCAAGCGGGCCGCCCCTTACGCCACGCTCCCGCGTTCGGCGCTGGAGGCGACCCTGGACATGCTCGCGGGCCGCTACCCCAGCGACGAGTTCGGGGAGTTGCGCCCCCGCCTCGTGTGGGACCGCGTGACCGGCGTGCTGCGCGACCGTCCGGGGGCGCAACGGCTCGCGGTCACCAGTGGCGGCACCATCCCCGACCGTGGCCTGTTCGGGGTGTTCCTCGTCGGTGAGAAGGCGTCGCGGGTGGGCGAGCTGGACGAGGAGATGGTGTACGAGTCGCGCGTCGGGGACGTCTTCGTCCTGGGGGCCAGCTCTTGGCGCATCGAGGACATCACCCCTGACCGCGTGCTGGTGTCCCCCGCGCCGGGGCAGCCGGGCAAGCTGCCGTTCTGGCATGGCGACACCCTGGGACGCCCGGCCGAGCTGGGCCGCGCGCTGGGCGCGTTCACCCGCGAGCTGGCCGCGCTGCCCGAGGGCGCCGCGCGTGAACGGGTCGCGTCCTTCGGCCTGGACGAGTGGGCCTCCGCCAACCTCGTCTCCTACATCGGCGAGCAGCGCGAGGCGACGGGCCATGTCCCGGACGACCGCACGCTCGTCGTCGAACGGTTCCGCGACGAGCTGGGCGACTGGCGGGTGGTCGTCCACTCACCCTTGGGCGCGCGCCTGCACGCCCCCTGGGCGCTGGCCATCGCGGGGCGCCTGCGCGAACGGTACGGGGTGGACGCCCAGGCGATGCACGCCGACGACGGCATCGTCATCCGCCTCCCCGACATGGACGAGCCGCCCAACCTGGAGCTGGCCGTCTTCGATCCCGACGACATCGAGCGCATCGTCGTCGACGAGCTGGGCGGCTCGGCACTGTTCGCCGCCCGGTTCCGTGAGTGCGCGGCGCGTTCCCTGCTGCTCCCGCGGCGCCGTCCCGACAAGCGCATGCCCCTGTGGCAGCAGCGCCAGCGGGCCGCGCAACTGCTGGCGGTGGCGAGCAAGTACCCGTCGTTCCCGATCGTCCTGGAGACGATGCGCGAATGCCTCCAGGACGTGTTCGACGTCCCCGGCCTGGTCCAGTTGATGCGCGACCTGTCCGGGCGCAAGGTGCGCATGGTCGAGGTAAAGACGAACGAGCCGTCGCCCTATGCGCGCTCCTTGCTGTTCCACTACGTGGGCGCGTTCATGTACGAGGGCGACTCGCCCTTGGCCGAGCGCCGCGCCCAGGCGCTCGCCCTTGACTCCGCGCTGCTCGCCGAGCTGCTGGGCCAGGCCGACCTGAGGGAGCTTCTCGATCCCGAGGTGGTGGCCGACACCGAACGCGAGCTGCAACGCCTCGCCGAAGACCGCCGCGCCCACGACCTTGAGGGCGTGGCCGATCTGCTGCGCGCGCTGGGTCCGCTCACCACGGCCGAGGTGGTCGAACGCACGGCCGTGCCCGCCCCGGAAGGGGTCGAGCCGGACCTGACGGCACGGGAACGGGCCGCCGGGCTGTGGCTGGTGGACCTTGAGGCGACGCGGCGGGCCGTCCGCGTACGGATCGCGGGCAAGGAGCATTGGGCGGCGATCGAGGACGCGGGGCGCCTGCGTGACGCACTGGGCGCGCCCCTTCCCGTGGGGATTCCCGAGGCGTTCCTTGAGCCTGTCGACGATCCTCTGGGCGACCTCGTCTCGCGGTACGCCCGTACGCACGGCCCGTTCCGTGTGGGGGACGTGGCCGCGCGCTTCGGCCTGGGCCCCGCCGTGGTGGCCGAGACCCTGCGGCGCCTCGCGGGCGCGGGACGCGTCGCGGAAGGGGAGTTCCTTCCCGTCGAAGCCGTCTCCGGCCCGTTGACCAGCGAATGGTGCGACACCGGCGTGCTGCGTACACTGCGGCGCCGTTCGCTGGCACGGCTGCGCGCAGAGGTGGAGCCCGCCCCGCCCGAAGCGCTCGGCCGGTTCCTGCCCGCATGGCACGGCATCACGGGCGGTTCGCGGCTGCGCGGCATCGACGCGCTCGTCCAGGCCATCGAGCAGTTGCAAGGCTGCGCGGTGCCCGCGTCGGCTCTGGAGTCGCTGGTGCTGCCGTCCCGCGTCCCGGGGTACTCGCCCGCCATGCTGGACGAGCTCACGTCCGCCGGAGAGGTCGTCTGGGCGGGTCAGGGCGGTCTGCCGGGAGGGGACGGCTGGGTTGCCCTCTACCTGGCCGAGTCGGCGCAACTGCTCATGCCGGAGCCCGCCGAGATCACCCTGACCCCCGTGCACCGAGCGGTGCTCGACGCCCTGTCGGACGGCGGCGCGCTGTTCTTCCGCACGCTCTCCGACCGCGTCGCCTCGGGCGCGACCGGACCCGTCGACGACCAGGACCTGGTCACCGCCGTGTGGGACCTGGTCTGGGCCGGTCATCTCACCAACGACACCCTGGCCCCCCTGCGGTCCGCGCTCGGCTCGGGGCGCCCGTCCCACCGGTCGAGGACGACCCGCCGTGGCCGTCCCGTCCTGCCGTCCCGTACGGGGCCGCCCACGGTGGCGGGACGCTGGTGGCTGCTTCCGGAGCGGGAGAGCCGCGTGACACTCCGTTCGCACGCGCTGGCGGAGTCGCTGCTCGACCGCTACGGCATCGTCATCCGGGGCGCGGTGGCCGCCGAACGCACGCCCGGTGGCTTCGCGGCCGTCTACCCTGTCCTGCGCGCGTTCGAGGAGAGCGGCCGTTGCAGGCGCGGCTACTTCGTCGAGGGCCTGGGCGCCGCCCAGTTCGCCATGCCCGGCGCCGTCGACCGGCTGCGCGCCCTGCGCCCGGCACCCCCGCCCACCGACCCGTGGGAAACCGCGCCGCCGGGCGGGCACGCCGAACGCCGCGCCCTCGTCCTCGCCGCCGCCGACCCGGCCAACCCGTACGGCGCCGCACTCCCCTGGCCGACCCGGGACGACGAGGTCGCCAGCGGCCACAAACCCGGCCGCAAGGCCGGCGCCCTGGTGGTCCTGGTCGAAGGCGAACTCGTCCTCTACGTGGAACGCGGCGGCCGCACCCTCCTGACCTGGGCCGACGATCACGACTTCCTCCAACCCGCCGTGGACGCCCTCGCCCTGGCCGTCCGCGAGGGCGCCCTGGGCCGCCTCACCGTCGAACGCGCCGACGGCGAAGCCATCGTCAACTCCCCCTTGGCCGCCGCCCTGGAAGCCGCCGGCTTCCACCCCACCCCCCGCGGCCTGCGCCTCCGCGCCTGACCCATCGCGGGGGGTTGCCTCGGGTTCGGCCGAGACCGGGCGTCCATCCCGCCTCCCTGGACACGGGCGGATTCCGCCACATGCCCTGGGCCTGCGTCTGCGTGCGCCTGAGCCGCTGGTGGTCTGTTCTCGGGTGGGCGGGTCAGTGGGTTCGGCGTCTGCCTATCACGATGGCGTAGGTGAGGACGGCGTTGACGTAGACCATGGCCCAGAGGGCGGCCTCTATGGTCATTCCCAATGCCAACAGGATGATGGCCGGTAGCAGCACCAGGAGCGACGGCAGTATCAGCCCTGGGAACAGGGGGTGTCGTGCCACGAACGGCGCGCTGCGTCTGCCCTGGACGGCGACTGCGTATCCCGCGATCACGGCGGCCTGGAGCGCGATGAGGAGGAGGACGCCCAGCGGGAAGATCATTGTTCACCCCGCCGCGGAAGGACGTGGACGAGGACCGCGAGCGGAAGGCAGACGAGCAGGAAGATCGCCTCGACGATGGCGACCTGTCGCAGGTCGTCCTGGGTGAGCGCGACGTAGATGCCGGTCGCGGCGGCGACCACCACCTGGAGCACGGTGGCGGCGGCGAAGCGGCCGACGGCGGCCGGTTTCGGGGTTCCGGGGATGCCGATCGTGCTCGCGGTTCGTGTCACCGGGACGGGGGCCGGTGGCAGGGTCGTCGGGGTCGTTCGCGGGACAGGGGGCGGGAAGGGCGGGGCCGGGGGCTCGTCGCCGAGGAGTCGCCGGAGGACCTCCGCCATCGTGGGGCGGTCGGCCGGGTTCTTTCGCAGGCAGGCGGCGAGCAGGCCGCTCATCGTCGGGGGCAGGGCCGAGAGGTCGGGGTCGACGTTGAGGACGCGGTGCAGGACGGCCGGGATGCCGTCGGTGCCGAAGATCGGGCTGCCGGTCGCCGCGAACGTCATCGTGACGGCCCAGGAGAACACGTCCGACGGCGGGCCGATCTCGCCGCCCGACACCTGTTCGGGCGACATGTAGGCGGGCGTGCCGACGATGCCGCTGGTCATCGTGGTGGCCGAGGTGACGGCCCGCGCGATGCCGAAGTCGATGACGCGGGGGCCGTCCGGGGACAGCAGCACGTTGGACGGCTTGAAGTCGCGGTGCACGATCCCGGCGCGGTGGATGCCGCGCAGCGCGGCGGCGGTGCCGATCGCGAGCCGTTCCAGGCCGCCGGCGTCGCGCGGCCCGGCGCGGCGGACCAGATCGCTCAGCGACTCGCCCTCGACGTACTCGCTGACGATGTAGGGGCGGTCGCCGTCGACGTCGGCGGCCAGCACGCGGGCCGTGCAGTACGGCTCGACGCTGCGCGCGACGGCGCTCTCACGGAGGAAGAGGCGGCGGGCCCGCTCGTCCCCGGCGAGCCGCGCGTGCAGAACCTTGACCGCCACGCGTCGCCCATCGGGGGCCTCGCCGAGGAAGACCGCGCCCTGGCCGCCCTCTCCGAGCAGCCCCAGCAGACGGAACGAACCTATGGCGGAGGGGTCTCCGGCGCGCAGCGCCGCCGTAGTGGTCACGCCGTGATCATAAGGAGGTTCGGAGGGTGCCGCGAGGGCCGTCGGCGACCGTTATCGGCGGCGGCTCCGGACCATGGAGATGAGCCCTCGGAGCGCTCGCTGGTCCAGGCTCCCGAACGGGTTGTCGCTCACCACGTACGTCCAAGTGGACGAGGGACGCTTGACCCCTGCGGCGGCCAGGTCGAGGCCGTCACCGTCCACGGTGAGCGCGGCGAACGCCTCCGCGGCCCGGTCGCGCGCATCGGGGAGGAGCCTCTTGCCCGCCGGTACGGCCTCGCTGTTGAACTCGATGAGCGGGTCCAAGCCCCGTCCCAGGGAACGCAGATGGATGCCTTCCCTGAGGTCGGCCAGGTAGGCGAGGTGTTCGGCCCAGCAGCGGTCCATGTGGAAGAGCAGGAGGCGCCGGGCGGCGTCGGCGACGGCCCGTTCCCCCACCGCCGCGACCAGCTCGGCGTGGTGGGAGGGGTGCCGCTCGGCCATCAGGGTGTCCGCGTCGTCGCCGGTCAGGACACGGTCGCGGGCGTCGAGCAGTTCGCGGCGTTGCAGGTTGATGAGGTGGTGGTAGCGCCAGGTGTTGCGGTGGATCTCCAGGTCGACGCCCTCGGCGACGCGCTGGGCGTGGCCGACGATCCAGTGCGCGCCCTTGCCGTCGATGCGGCCATCGTCGTCCGGGGACGCGCCGCGCGCCTTCTCGTCGGGCGCGTACCGGGTGACGAGCTCGTCCTCCAGGCTGGCGAAGAACACCGACCGGCCGGGGTCCCCCTGCCTTCCGGCGCGTCCGCGCAGCTGGTCGTCCAGGCGGCGGCTGTGGTGCCGTCCCGTCCCGATGACGAGCAGCCCCTCGGTGACGCCTTCGCCGAGGCGGATGTCGGTGCCGCGCCCGGCCATCTGCGTGGAGACGGTGACCGCGCCGCGCTCACCGGCCCGCGCGATGATCGCCGCCTCTTCGGCGTCGTTCTTGGCGTTGAGCACGACACAGTCCACCCCGGCGCGCCGCAGCCGCTGCGCCAGCCGTTCGGACTCGGCCACGTCGAGGGTCCCGACGAGGACGGGACGTCCGGTGGCGTGCGCGGCCACGATCTCCTCGACGATCGCGACGTCCTTGTCGACGGCGGTCGCGTACAGCCGGTCCGGCTCGTCCACCCGCACGCAGGGGCGGTTCGGCGGGATCACGGCGATCTCCAGGCCGTAGAACTCGCGGAGCTGGCCGGCCACGCCGAGCGCGGTGCCGGTCATCCCGCACCGCACCGGGTACCGGCCGATCAGCTCCTGGACGGTGATCGAGTCGAGGATCTCCCCCGACGGCGACGCCTCCAGCGCCTCCTTGGCCTCCACCGCCGCCTGGAGCCCGTCCGGCCAGCGCTGGAGCAGCGCGACCCGCCCGCGCGAGGCGTTGATCAGCTTCACCGCGCCGTCCCGGACGATGTAGTCGACGTCGCGGTGCAGCAGCGTCTCGGCGTGCAGGGCCACGTTCACGGCGGTGAGGGTGTCGAGGCGTTCGGGCGCGTACAGGTCGATGCCGCCGAGCGCCCGCTCCACCTCGTGCGCGCCCGCCTGGGTGAGCTGGACGTTCCGGGCCTCGTCGTCGGTGGTGTAGTGCAGCCCGGGACGCAGCCGCCTGACCAGCTCGGCGTATCCGGGGGCCGAGCCGGCGTCGTCGTCGGCGCCGGCCAGCACCAGCGGCACCATCGCCTCGTCCACCAGCACCGAGTCGGCCTCGTCGATCAGCGCGACGCCCGGCTCGGGCAGCACCCGGTCGCCGGGGGAGGTGGCGAGCCGGTCGCGCAGCAGGTCGAACCCGACCTCGCTGACGGGCGCGTAGGTGACGTCGGCGCCGTAGGCGGCGCGCCGCTCGTCGGGCGTGGACTCCTGGACGACCCATCCCACGCTGACGCCCATCAGGGCGTAGAACGGCCCCATCCACTCGGCGTCCCGGCGCGCGAGGTAGTCGTTGACCGACAGGACGTGGACGCGCTCGCCGCGCAGGGCGTATCCGGCGGCGGCCAAGGCTCCGGACAGGGTCTTGCCCTCACCGGTCGCCATCTCCGCGACCTGTCCGGCCAGCAGCGCGAGCGTCCCCTGCAACTGGACGTCGTAGGGCCGTTCGCCCAGGGCGCGCCGCGCCGCCTCCCGTGCCGCCGCGCACAGTTCCGCGGGGTCGTCCCGTCCGTCGCGCGCCGCCTGGGCCAGTTCCGCGTCGGTGAGGCCGCGCATGCGCTCCTCACGCTCGCCCGCCTCTGCGGCCACCGCCGCGTACGGTGCCAGGTCCACGCTTCCTGGACGCTGGAGCAGCCGGCGCATCCGGTCACGTAAGGCCACGCGAGTCTCCCCTGAAAGCCGCCTTGTCCTCGCTCAACGCATCATCGCCGATCAACGGTTCCACCGTTCCCGGCGGATGCGGACGGGTCCATCCTGGCACCCCGCGGGATCTCCTCGGCAAATGGTCCGAGTGTGAATTCATCCCTGGGACGGATCCTCTACGTACTCAATACTGAGATGATCAGGCCCTATGGGGTTGCGGTGGCGATGGTGCCACCGCGGAACGGGGAAATCACCATGACACCGACCACACGTTGGGCCGCCGCCCAGCGGCGCAAGCGTCAGGTCATCAACCAGACGGTCATCGACCGTGCCCTGAGTGACCCGCGCCGCGTTCACACGTCGCGGAGGCCGGCGGGCGCTCACGCCGCGTCGCACGCCCCCGCGCGTGCGACCGCCTCGACCACCTGACCACCGACGAACCGGCACCGGCCCGCGCCGCGGGGGCGGCACGGGCCGTTCCGGGGCGTCTCAGCGGGTTGAGAAGACCTCGTCCCGCGCTTGGACCAGGGCCGCGTGCAGCGCGCCCCGGAGCACCGGGTTGCCCTCCACCTCGGTCACCACGACCTCGGGACGGGTCGGGCTGGCCAGGCCCACGGCGCGCTCGATCCGCCCGGCCAGCGGGCGGCCACCGGCCCTGCCGAGCTGGCCGGACAGCACGACCAGTCCGGGGTCCAGGACGATGTTCACCGAGGTCACGCCGTAGGAGATGCGGTTGGCGAGCTCGTCCAGGAAGGCCCCGCCGCGTTCCTCGGCGGCCGCGGCGGCGCGGACGCATTCGATGGCGGTGGGCTCGTGCACCCCGTGCGCGTGGGCGAGTTCGCGGACCGCGTCGGCGCCGACCAGCGAGCCATAACCGCCCGCCAGCGCGAGGATCCCCCAGGTGCTGGACTCGGTGACGCCCTCCTCGCCCTCCTTCGGGCGGCCGATGCCGCGCGGCAGCGGGGCGCCGGGCACGGGCAGGTAGCCGATCTCGCCGGCGCCGCCGGAACGCCCGCGGTGCAGCCGCCCGCCGAGCATGATCGACAGGCCGAGACCGCGGTCGAGCCACATCAGCGCGAAGTCGTCGACGCCGCGGGCGGCCCCGTAGGCGCGCTCGGCGACGGCGGCGAGGTTGGCGTCGTTCTCGATCGTGACGGGCCGGCGCAGGTCGGTGCGCAGGGCGGCGAGCACGCCCTCGTGCCAGGCGGGCAGGTCGAAGGCGAACTTGACGTCCCCGGTGCGCGGGTCCACCACGCCGGGGCTGCCGATCACGAAGGCGTTCAGCCGTCCCAGCGCGACCTTGGCCGAGCGGCACGCCTTCACCACGGCGTTGTGGACGAGCTTGACCGGGTCGCCCGCGCCGTTGGGGTCCACGGTGACCTGGGCGATGATGCGGCCGGTGATGTCGGCGACGCCGCAGACGACGCCGTCGGGGCCGACCTCCAGCCCGGCGACGTAGGCGCTGGACGGGACGACCCCGTACAGGGCGGCGTTGGGGCCCCGGCCGCCCGCCTGCTCGCCGGTGATCTCCACCAGCCCGCGCTCCTCCAGCCTGGACAGCAGCTGGGACGCGGTGACCTTGGACAGGCCGGTCAGCTCCCCGATCTGCGCCCGGGTGAGCGGGCCCTGCTCGACCAGCAGGTCAAGCGCCGCGCGGTCGTTCAGCTCGCGCAGGAGCCTGGGGGTTCCTGGACGTTGGGCCATGCTCGCGTTCCTTCAAAGTCTCAATCCGCTAACGGCCGTCGGCGGGAGCGTTTTATTTAGGAAAGTTTCTTGTTAGTTTACGGCAAGTGTCCTACCGCCCAGGCGCACGGCAGGGACGCGAGCGTCGCACCGGACCGCGGGCCGGGCTCCCGGGGACGGCGCGAGGAAGAGGAGACGGAGCGATCGGGCCAGCCCATGGTTGGACCTTAAACCGTCCCGTCCCCGGCCTCGCACGTCCTTGGAGGTGACCGCGCACCCGGAACCGTGCCGGAAAAGGAGAACCCCCTTGAAGATCGTGAGATTTGCGGCCCTCGGGGCCGCCTTGGCGATCGGCCTCGCCGCCTGCGGAGGCGGCGGCGATGACGACGGCAAGTCCACGGGCGCGGACCCGGCCAAGATCACCGCATGGTTCATGGGCTCCGCCAACGCGCCGCAGGACAAGGTCCTGGCGCAGGCGAAGGCGGACTTCCAGAAGAAGCACCCCAAGACCGACGTCCAGGTCGTGTACGTGCCCTGGCCGGACGCGACCAAGAAGCTCCAGGACGCGCTCAACACCGGGCAGGGCCCCGACGTCGTGGAGATCGGCAACGACCAGGCGGTGACCTGGGCCGCGCAGGACGCCCTCGCCGACATCACCGAGCGGTACAAGGGCTGGGACGAGGGCAAGGACGTGGTCTCCGGTTCCCTGGAGCTGGGACGGATCGACGGCAAGACCTACGCGGTGCCGTGGTACGCGGGCGTCCGCGTGGTCTGGTACCGCAAGGACCTGTTCGCCAAGCACAACGTGACCACGCCCAAGACCTGGGACGAGCTGAAGGCCGCGGCCAAGAAGGTGCAGGACGGTGAGGGCGGCGAGGTCAGCGGGATCGCCGCGCCCAGCGACTTCACCAATGGCTTCGCCAGCTTCCTGTGGGGCGCCGGGGGCGACATCGCCGCGCAGGAGGGCGGCAAGTGGGTCGCCAAGCTGGACACCCCGCAGTCCAAGCAGGCCATCGCGTTCTACACCGGCCTGGTCAGGGACGGCGTCGCGCCCAAGAAGTACATCGGCGTGAACGAGCTGGCGGGCCCGCAGCGCGACTTCGCCAACGGCAAGCTCGCCATGTACATCGACGGCGCCTGGACGCTGCCGCAGATCGAGGAGATCAGCAAGAGGTACACCGCGCAGATGGGCGCGTTCACGATCCCGACCCCGACCGGGCAGGTCGGCCCGGCGTTCGCGGGCGGCTCGCACCTGGCGGTCTGGAAGGACACCAAGAACGCCGCCGTCGCCTTCGACTACCTGACCTCGGTGACGAGCAAGAAGAACGCCAAGGCGTTCGCGGACGAGCTGAAGTTCTTCCCGCAGTTCAACGACCTGCTGCGGACCGGCGGGTACGCCGGCGACCCGATCCAGGGCCCGGCGGCGGTGCAGATGGGCAACGTCAAGGGCGCGCCCAAGACGCCGAACTGGACCGAGGCGGACCAGAACAAGAAGATCATCCCCACCATGCTCAAGGAGATCATGAACGGGACGCCGCTGGACACGGCGGTGGCCAAGGCCAACAAGGACCTGGCCGACACGCTCAACCAGAGCTGACGGGTCCCGTCCCGGAACGCGCGCCGGGCTCCGCGGCCACTCCCCCGGAGCCCGGCGCCGCCCCACCCGCCGTACCCCCGATCACCTGAGGATGGGCCGCCGATGGCGCAGACCGTTCAGGTGCCGGGCCGCGCTCAGGACCGGATCGCCGCCGATCCGGAGCGCGGGCACCGTCACCGCCCCCGTACCGGACGCCGCGTGCCGGCCGGGCCGTACCTGCTGATCGCGCCCGCGCTGGCGCTGATCGGGGTGCTGATCCTGTACCCGATCGGCCAGCTGTTCTGGATGTCGTTCCACAAGATCGGCTCGCGCGAGGCGCGCGGGGCCGCCCCCGCCGAGAACGTCGGCCTGGAGAACTTCCGCACGATCCTCGGCGACCCGTTCTTCTACCGGGTGCTGGTCAACACGGTGGTGTCGGCCGCCGTGATGGTGCTGGCCACGCTCGTGCTCGGGACGCTGGTGGGGCTGCTGCTGAACCGGCTCGGCCGCAAGATGTCGCTGCTGGTGTCGTCCGGCGCGATGCTGGCCTGGGCCACCCCGGGCATCTCGGCGGCGATCGTCTACAAGTGGCTGTTCACGCCGGGCGGCGGCATCGTCCCGTGGTTCCTGGACGCGCTGCCGGACTGGCTGGCGGGCGGCGGCTGGGACGACTACAACTGGTTCGGCAGCCGCGGCACCACCTACTTCGTGCTGGTGCTGTGCGTGGTGTGGCAGTCGTTCCCGTTCATCGCGGTCGCGGTGCTGGCGGGGCTGAAGAGCATCCCCCATGAGCTGTTCGAGGCGGCGCGCTGCGACGGCGCCGGGCCGCTGCGGACCTTCCGGGAGATCACCTTCCCGCTGCTGAAGCCGGTGTTCCTGGTGCTCACCGTGCTGTCGATCATCTGGGACTTCAAGGTGTTCGCGCAGCTGTACTTCCTGTCCGGCGGCACCGCCAACCGGGACTCGTTCAACCTCGCGATGTACGCCTACTCGTCCGCGGTGGCCTTCCCCGCCAAGTACGGCCTGGGCGGGGCGATCGCGCTGGTCCTGATGGTGATCCTGCTCGTCTTCACCGGTTTCTACGTACGCGTCATGGTCAGGCAGGGGGAGACGGCATGACCGAGCGGAGCGAGGGCATGAGCGTCGGCTCTGGCCGGGGGGTGCGGGGGGTCGTCCCCCCGCGAAGACACGGCATGAGCGTGAGGGGGCGTGCCGCGCTGAACGCGGCCGGGGTGCTGGTGTTCCTCTTCTCGATCTTCCCGGTCTTCTGGATGGTGATGACCGCGTTCAAGACCGACGAGGACATCAACGCCGACACCCCGCTGCCCGTCCCGCTGCACTGGACGCTGGAGCACTTCCGCGCCGTGATCGACGGGCAGGGCCTGGAGTACGGGATCGTTCACTTCTTCCTCAACAGCGCGCTGGTGGGGCTGGTCACCGTGCTGGTGGCGGCGCTGATCTCGCTGCTGGCGGCGTACGCGGTGGCGCGCAGGCGGTTCCGTGGCCGGGCGGGCTTCCTGATCATGCTGATCGTGGTGCAGATGGTGCCGCTGGAGGCGCTGATGCTGCCGCTGATGCTGAACGCGCAGCGGCTGCACCTGCTCAACCACCTCGCCGGCGTGATCGTCGTCTACATCGCCTCGTCGCTGGGCTTCGCGATCCTGATGCTGCGCAACTTCGTGGCCGCGATCCCCGTGGAGCTGGAGGAGGCGGCGGCGCTGGACGGCGCGTCCGGCCGGACGGTCTTCTGGCGCGTCACCTTCCCGCTGGTGGCGCCCGGACTGGTGGCGACCAGCATCTTCGCCTTCGTCAACGCCTGGAACGAGTTCGCGATCGCGTTCGCGTTCCTCAAGGATCAGGAGAAGTATCTGCTGCCGCTCACGCTGTCCTACCACTTCGGCCGGACGCAGGTGGAATGGGGCTCGATCATGGCCGCCTCCACCCTGTTCACCATCCCGGTCATGATCTTCTTTCTGGTCGTGCAGCGCCGGATGGTCTCCGGCCTGGTCGCGGGGGCGGTGAAGGGATGAGGCCGGAGAGGGCCGACGGCGAGGTGGCGCGGCTGGCCCGGGGGACGCTGCTGCCCTCGTTCACCGGGGCGGCGCCGCCGCGCTGGCTGCTGGACGAGCTGGAGCGCGGCCTGGCGGGCGTGACGCTGTTCGCGCTGAACGGCAACGTGCCGAGCACCGAGGGGCTCGCGGCGCTCACGGCGGGGCTGCGCAAGGTGGCGGCGCCGCTGGTGGCGATCGACGAGGAGGGCGGGGACGTCACCCGGCTCGGCGGGCACCTGACCGGCAGCCCGTACCCGGGGAACGCCGCGCTCGGCGCCGTGGACGACCCGGCGCTGACCCGCCGGGTCTACCGCTCGCTCGGGGCGGAGCTGTCGGAGGTCGGCGTCAACCTCAACTTCGCCCCGTCGGTGGACGTCAACACCGAGGCGGACAACCCGATCATCGGGACCCGGTCGTTCGGCGCGGACGCGGACCTGGTGGCCAGGCACGCGGCGGCGGCCGTGACGGGGACGCAGGAGGCGGGCGTCGCGGCCTGCGCCAAGCACTTCCCCGGGCACGGCGCGACCGTCGAGGACTCGCATCTGGGCGTGCCGGTCGTGGCGGCCGGGCTGGACCTGCTGGAGCGGCGCGAGCTGCCGCCCTTCCGGGCCGCGATCGAGGCGGGCAGCCAGGTGGTGATGACCGGCCACCTCGACCTGCCCGAGATCACCGGGGGCGTCCCGGCCACGCTGTCGCACGCCGCCATCACGGGGCTGCTGCGGGAACGGCTGGGCTACGAGGGCGTGATCGTCACCGACGCCCTGGACATGGACGGGGCCAGCGGGGCCATCGGCATCCCCGAGGCCGGGGTCCGCGCCCTGATCGCGGGAGCGGACCTGCTGTGCCTGGGGCCGCGCGAGCACGAGGCCAGCACCCGCGCCATCGTCGCCGCCGTGGAGGAGGCCGTGCGTGCCGGGCGGCTCCCGCTGGAACGCCTCCAGGACGCGGCGGAGCGCACCGGCCGCCTCAAGGACTGGCTGAGCGGCCGGACGCCCGGCGTGGTCGACCGGGCGTCCGGGCTGGAGGCCGCGCGCCGCGCCGTCCGGATCTCGGGCGCGCTGCCGGAGTGGGTCCCGGGTCCGCACGGGCGGGATCCCGGCGCCGCGCCGCTGGTCGTCCAGCTTGAGGCGACCGGGAACATCGCGGTCGGGCCGACGCCGTGGGGGCTGGGCCCGTGGGTGCCCGATCTGGTCCGGGCCGAGGGGTCGGCGGCCGAGGCGGCGCCGGTGCTGGAACGTGCCGACGGCCGGGGGCTGGTGGTCGTCCTGCGGGACGCGCACCGCCACGCCGGTCAGCGCGCCCTGGCCACCGCCCTGCTGGCGGCCCGTCCCGACGCGGTCCTAGTGGAGATGGGCCTGCCGGTCTGGCGTCCCGAGGGGGCCGTCCATCTGGCCACCTACGGCGCGGCGCGCGCCAACGCGCAGGCCGCCGCGGAACGCCTCGGGCTGGCCTGAACGGCGGTTCCAGCCGCCAATATGGGCGGGCAAGCCTGACCAGTCCTATCGGCAAGGGATAATAAATCCATGCGATTGTCCGCCCGGGTCGACTACGCGTTGCGTGCCGCCGCGGAGCTGGCGGTGGCCGGAAGTCATCCGGTGACCGCGGTACAGCTCGCCGAGGCTCAGCAGATCCCGCCCAAGTTCCTGGAGAACATCCTCGGTCAGCTGCGCCGCTCCGGACTCGTCCGCAGCCAGCGCGGCCCGGAGGGCGGCTACTGGCTGGCCCGCCCGGCCGGGGAGATCTCCATGGCCGACATCATCCGCGCCATCGACGGCCCGCTGCTCGGCGTGCGGGGCGAGCGTCCCGAGCGCGTCGGGTACGAGGGGCCGGCGCGGTCCTTGCAGGAGGTGTGGATCGCGTTGCGCGCCAGCGAGCGGGCGATCCTCGAACAGGTGACCCTGGGGCACATCGCCGCCGGTGAGCTGCCTCCCGCCGTCCGCAAGCTCACCGAGGACCCGGCGGCCTGGGAAAGCCCGTCCTTCATCTGATCCGCCGGTATCCGATCGGTCTGGGGCGCCGGAGTTGCCGGAAGGTGATGTCGTCTGGCTGACCGCCCGGCGCCTGCGTGACGCGCTCGCCGGGCGGGTTTTGACGCTGTCGGATTTCCGCGTTCCCCGCTACGCCACCGTCGACCTGCGCGGACGCGCCGTCCGGGAGGTCGCCTCGCGCGGCAAGCACCTGCTGATCAGGGTGGAGGGCGGGGTCACCGTCCACTCGCACCTGCTCATGGAGGGGCGCTGGCGCGTCCGGGAGGCCGGGCCGCGCCCGCCGCGCGACCACACGCTGCGCGTCGTCCTGGCGAACGAGGAGTGGCAGGCCCTCGGGTACTCGCTCGGCGTCCTCGAGATCTTCGCCACTGCCGAGGAGGAGGCCCGGGTCCTCGGCCGGCTGGGGCCCGACCTGCTCGACCCCGGGTGGTCGCCCGAGCTCGCGGCCGAGGCGGTGCGGCGGCTGTCCGAGCGGCCGGAACGCGCGATCGGCGAGGCGCTGCTCGACCAGAGCCGCCTGGCGGGGATCGGCAACGTCTACAAGGCCGAGATCCTGTTCCTGCGGGGCGTCCACCCCTGGACGCAGGTACGGGACGTGCCCGACCTGCCGGGCGTCGTCGGCCTCTCCCATCGCCTCCTGGACGCCAACAAGGACCGGTACGGCCACATCACCACCGGCGACCGGCGTCCAGGGCGCGAGCACTGGGTGTACGGGCGCGCGGGCCGGCCCTGCCGGCGCTGCGGGACCCGGATCCGGCGTGCCGACCAGCCGTCGGACGCGGGCGACCGCGCCACCTTCTGGTGCCCCCGCTGCCAGCCGGAACCGTAGGGTCACCGCAGGCCGGGCCGGGTCGGCGCCCGTCCGGGCCCGGACGGGTCGCCGCCTCCGCGGGGCCGCCGGATCCTGCGCCCTCGCTCCGATCGTCCGCCCGGACGCCTCCCCAAGTCAATTCGCGGGTTTACTTGGCGATCTCCCAGTCTTAGCTTGGGTGCATGACCTTGGACGACCTGCGGGTCTTCGTCGCCGTCTGCGAGGCGGAGAACCTGAGCGCCGTCGCGCGGGACCTCGCGTGCAGCCAGTCGGCGGTGAGCCAGCACGTCAAGCGCCTTGAGCGGGAGACCGGGCTGGTGCTGCTGGAACGCCGCCCGCGCGGGGTGGCGCCCACCGGCGCCGGCCGGATCCTCTACCAGGCGGCGGCCGACGGGCTCGGCGGGCTGGCCGCCGCGCTGCGCCGCCTGGACGATCTGCGCCGCGGCGTCGGCGGGACGGTACGGATCTCGACCGGGGCCACCACCGTCCGGCACTTCATGGCCCGGGGCGTGGCCGCGTACCGGGAACGCCATCCCGAGGTCACGCTCGCCTTCGAGACCGCGTCCTCCAGCCGGCGCTGCCTGGAGGCCGTCCAGTCGCGCCAGGCCGACCTGGCGTGGGTGACGATCGGCACGCCGCTGGAGGGCGTCGAGCAGCGCCCCTCGTACACGATGCCGTGGGTGCTGGCCGTGCGGACCGACGAACTCCTCGCCCACCGCGAGACGATCGCGCTCACCGACCTGGACGGCCTCTCCCATATCGAGCTGCCCGAGCACTCCACGTCCCGCGTCCACCTGGAGAGGCAGCTTGAGCGGCACGGTGTGCGGCTGTCGCCCACCGCCAGCGTCGCCGACTGGGACACGGCGCTGCTCCTGGCCGAGCTCGGCCTCGGGCACGCCGTCCTGCCCGCCCTCCCCGGCTGGGGGTACGGGACGGGCAGCGTCATCCGCTTCGTCCCGATCCCCGAACTGGAGCCCCTCGTCGCGGGCTGGGCGGCGCGCCGCTGGGACGCCCTGAGCCCCCTGGCCGTCGAGTTCGCCGAAACGATCGTCGATCACCTGGGCGAGGGCCGTCGGGCCGAAGGCCGGTGTGCCGGCCGTGACCATCACACGGTCGATCGGGCCGGGCCGCCGTGTCGAGACGATCTTGGCCGCGGCCGGTGAGGATGACGTGTGGAGGGAGACGGGCGGTCGTACCGGTCATGAGTCCTCCGATCAGGAGAACGCACCGGTCGTTGCCGTCGCCATGCAGGCGAAACAGTGGTCGCTCGTGACCGAGTCGGCGGAGTGGACGGACCCCGCCCTTCGATCAGCGACCCCGCCAGGACGGGTCGCGGCCGATGAAGCCCAGGAGCCTGTCCGCGACGTCCGCGTCGGCGGGAACCTCGACCTTGGGGCCGTACTGGCCTGAGGAGCGCAGGACCTGCTCCATCGGCTCCATCTCGGCGAGCAGTCGGGCGCAGAAATCGGGGTCGAGCCGGTCGTCCTGGCCGGTCGCCCTGGACAGGTCCCAGGTGTGCATGAACACGTCGGCGGTGTAGAAGCGGTCGATCGCGACGTCCAGGGGCATGGCGCCGATGTGCGGGTTGGTGAGTTTCCGGTCCGCCGTCTCCGGGTCGTCGAGCACCGCCTGCACGGCGTCGGAGTGCACCTGCCACGCGGCGACCGGATCCTCGTCCACCGACGGGCCGCGGCGGAGCTCGATCCCGGCGCCGGAGGCCAGGAAGCCGGGGAACCAGTCGGTCAGATGGCGTACGACGTCACGGGCCGTCCAGCCGGCGACGGGGGACGGCACGTCCCAGGACTCGGTACCGCGGACCCGGTCGGTGAACAGCCCGGCGACCTGCCGGTGCCGTTCGGCCGGGTGATCAGGCAGCGTCATCGGTCGGTGTCCTCTCCTGGTCGGCGTGACGCTCGGGCATCGCCACGAGGTCATGGTCGAAGGCACCGATCCTATGGCCGAGGCGCTGCGCGCCGTGCCGAGGCACCTGTTCGTCCCGGACGTGGCGTGGGCCGTGTTCGACCGGCCGGCCGGAACGGGAACGCTTCGGCCTCACCGCCCGGTGACCCTCGCGGCCGTTGACGCGGCCGCCCGCCATCCCCCAAGATGAACACATGTTCATGAACAAGTGTTCATTTAGGAGCGGGCGATGACCGTCCACAACACCGAGCAGTTCGAGGCGTGGAACGGCGACGAGGGCGAGGTCTGGGCCGCGGGCGGGCCGGGAGGCAGGGACGGCGAGGACCCGGACGCCGAGCTCACCCGCCGCCTCCTGGACGCCGCCCTCGTCGGCGGCCGGGATCGGGTGCTCGACATCGGGTGCGGTACGGGTGACACCACCCTGATGGCCGCGTCCCGTGCGCCGGAGGGCCACGCCCTGGGGCTGGACCTGTCCGGCCCGATGCTGGACGAGGCGCGGAAGGCGGCGTCCGGGCGAGGCAACGTCGCCTTCGAGCAGGGGGACGCCCAGGTGCACCCGCTGCCCGACGGCGGCTTCGACGTGGCCGTCAGCCGGCACGGTGTGATGTTCTTCGCCGATCCCATCGCCGCGTTCGCCAACGTCCGGAGGGCGCTGCGTCCCGGCGGGAGGCTCGCCTTCATCTGCCCGCAGCCGCCGGAACGCTGCGCCTGGTACGTGGTGCCGGTCGCGGCCTTGCTGGGCATGCCTCCGGAACCGCCGGAGGACGTGGTCGCCGCCTACCCCGGCTCCGCGCCCGCGATGTTCTCCCTCTCCGGGCGCGATCGTGTCGGGGACGTGCTGGGCCGCGCCGGTTTCACCCAGGTGTCGATCGAGGCGATCCACGTCCCGCACCGCTTCGGCGCGACGGCCGCCGAGGCCGCCGACGCCTTCCTGGCCAGCGGTCCCACCCGCTACATCGTCGAGCAGGACGACACGCTGACCGAGGACGAGGCCCGCCGGCGGCTCCGCGCCGCCCTGGCACCGTACGAGGGGCGGGACGGGGTGCTGCTGCCCGGCGCGCAATGGCTGGTCACGGCCGGACGCTGAGCCTCCCGTCCGCGACGACGATCTCCGCCTGGGGAGCGCCGGCGCCGCACTCCCTGCCGTTCGGGTACGTGACGTGCGGCGTGACGCCGATCTTCTGGTCGAGCAGTTCGGCGCCGGCCGCGTCCCGGAGCACCACGGTGACCTGAACGGGCGTGGTGGGGAGGCCGTCCAGGTCGGCGAAACCGTGCTTCCCCCCGTCCGGGGAGGCGATCGCGGAGCACGAGTCCTCCGGCGCGTCACCGGTGCAGCCGGCCGGCACCGCCTTCGTCGACGGCATGAGCTGGATCTCCCGCTCCCGGCACGCCCCGTTCCAGCAGACCGTCATGGCGGCTTCGCCGACCTTCGCCGCGTACGGGGCGGGGATATCGAGCCCGATCCCCTCCCTGGACCCGATGCCCGTGCAGACGCGTCCGCTCGCGCTCGTACCACCGCACGCGGTCACGAGGGCGAGGACGATGGCCGGCCAGGCGGCGGCGCGCAGGCCACCGAAGCCGTTACGGTACGAGCGCATTCCCCTTGGACGTGATCACACGCTCTGGGGGTTCCCCCGGGAGCGAAGTCCTCAGGCGCCGCGGTCGCGGGCTCAGCCGGCGATCTGGACCTGGAACATCCAGTGCTGCTTCTCCAGGGCCGCCACGATCTCGATGAACAGATCCTGGGTGATCTTGTCCGGCTCGTCGGTCACCTCGACCCGTTCCCGGAACCGCTCGATGATCTGCCCGAGGGTGTCGGTGATCGCGGCCACCACCTTGTCGTCGGCCAGGTACCCCGCCTCCAGCTGCGGGAGGACGGTGCGGTCGGCGACGGTGCGGGCACGGCCGTCCGGGTTCACCCCGATCGCGATCGCGCGCTCGGCGACCTCGTCCTGGTACTGGCGGGCCAGGTCGACGACCTCGTCCAGATGCTCGTGGACGACCTTGAAGTTCCGGCCGGTGAGGTTCCAGTGCGCCTGCTTGGCCACCAACGCCAGGTCGATCAGGTCGATCAGCGAGTTCTGGAGGGCGTCGCCCACCGTCTTCTGGGCCGCTTCCGTGAGAGGGCTCTTGACCGCCACCATGGTTCGGCTCCTTCCGCATCGTTGCGTGTTCATGAACAACAACGGAAGGCTCCCCGGTAATGCCGGGATCATTCGTGAAGCCGCCCACACCGTGCGGGCACGCGGTCATACGCGCAGGCCACACGGCCGGGCCGGAGGAGAATCCGCCGTCAGGCGGCCACCATGTCGGCCCGGAACTCGTCCGCGATGCCCTCCGGGGTGGCCGGGATGCTCTCGGACATGGTCTCGTCGATGCGCTCGTCGGCGAGGCGCTCGTGCTCGGGCGCGCCAGCCATGACGGGCTCGTGCTGCAGCTCGGCCAGCGCCAGCTGGTCGGCCACCTCCCGCAGAACGTGCGAGAGCGGCACACCCAGCGCCTTGCAGATCGAGGCCAGCAGTTCCGAGGACGCCTCTTTCTGCCCGCGCTCGACCTCGGAGAGATAGCCGAGGGAGACCCGCGCCGCGGCGGACACCTCACGGAGGGTGCGTCCCTGGCGCAGCCGCAGCTGCCGCAGTACATCGCCGAGCAGCCCGCGAAGCAGGACCATCGTCTCGCTCCCTCCCTCAGTTCGGACCGTCTTGGGTTCCACCGTACCCGCCTGAGACGTGACCGTGGCAGACCGTGGATTTCGTGTTCGCTGGAAACGTAACGCTGTAATCAGTTGAACCCTTCTCGAAGGTCACCCTTCCGGGGTGGCCCCCGGACCCTCGCCGAGCCCGAGAATCACACGTCTTAGCTGCTCAAGGGCGTGGACGACGGTCATTCTCCGGATCACCCCGCGGATCTCGGCGCCCACCCCGGGTACCGGGAGTAGCGGCCGGATCACCCTGGGATTTCCTGTGGGGGTGGCCACTCCGACGAAAATCGTCCCGACCTCGCGGCCGTCCTGCGCCTCGGGTCCGGCCACACCCGTCACGGCGACCCCATAGGTCGCTCCGAGCCGTTCGCGCACTCCCGTGGCCATCGCGGCGGCGACGTCCGGGTGCACCGCGCCGTGCTCGTCCAGGAGCGGAGCCGGAACACCGAGCAACTCCTTCTTCAACGCCGTGGCGTAGGCGACCATTCCCCCGGCGTAGGTGGCCGAGGAGCCGGGCATGCGGGTCAGCTCCGCGCCGATCAGGCCGCCGGTGAGGGACTCCGCCGTGGCCACGGTCGCGGAACGTTCCGCCAGGAGCCCGTGGACGACGCGGTCGAGGGTCTGGTCCCCGGCGCCGTAGACCGCGTCCCCGAGGAGGTCGCGCGCCGTCCGCTCCGCCTCGTCCAGGCGGGCCGCCGGGTCCGGGCCGGTCGCCGTGATGCGGATCTTGACCTCGGCGGGATCGGGCAGGTAGGCGAGCTTGATCCGGTCCATGGCCTCGACGGGGGCCAGCTTGGTGGCCACCACCGACTCCCACAGCCCCGCGGTGCGGAGGGTACGGCGGGCGGCGCGGTTCTCCCCCGCCAGCTCCGGCAGCACCACCTCCTCGATCATCGTCCGCATCTCGAACGGGACGCCGGGCAGCGCGTACACCACGCCGCCGGGCAGCTCCACCCGCAGGCCGGCGGCGCTGCCCGCCGAGTTGAGCAGGATCCCGGCGCCCTCCGGGACGTCCGCCATCCGCAGCGCCATCGGCTGCAACTCCCGCCCGGCCGCCGCGACCCGCTCCCGCAGCCGCCGCTCCAGGCCGGGATCCCGGACGAGCTTCACCCCCGCGGCCGCCGCCAGCGCGTCCCTGGTCACGTCGTCGTAGGTGGGCCCCAGGCCGCCGGTCGTGATCACCGCGTCGGCGCGGCCCAGCGCCTCCCGCACCGCCTCGACGATCACGTCCAGCTCGTCGCCCACGACCACGCTGCGGGTGACCTCCAGCCCGTGCTCGGCGAGCCGCTGCCCCATCCAGGCCGCGTTCCCGTTGACCGTGTCGCCCAGGAGCAGTTCGTCCCCGACGGTGACCAGCTCGACCCGCACCGCGTCCTCCTCCGGCCGACCGGGGGCGCCAGGGCGGCGGCCCGTTATGGCCAAGCGTTCCCTACAGATCCCTGTGTTCGCGGCTCCGAATGTACGGCAACGCCTGGGACGGCCCCGCGCCGCCTCCCCGCTGTCCACATCAGGCCGTTCGGAAACGTTGAGACCGCGTAACGGCCCGGACTAAGAATTGATCAAGTATGAGTTTTCGCCCCCCACCGAAAACCAGGGGTTACCACCTCGTGACGCACCAAGAGAACATCCCCGCATGGACTCGCTCCCTGCCCCGCGTGGACCGTCTCACCTCACGGCAGCGCGAGGTTTTCCTGCTGCTCGGACACGGCATGTCCAACCGCCAGATCGCGCTCACCCTGGTGGTGAGCGAACACACGGTCAAGGCCCATATCGCCAAGATCCTCAAGGAGCTGGGCGTCGAGTCGCGCCTTCAGGCGGGGCTCGCCGCCCTGCTCTACCTCCAGGAGCGCCATCCGGAGGTGGTCGCCGTATAGCGCCTGACGAGCGACGACGCGAGGGCGGGGCGGCCCCGGGCACCGGCGCGGCCCCGCCCTCGCCGCGTGCCGGGCCACGCCCAGCGCACGCCCCCTCCGACCCACCGCACAATTTCAATCGTCAAGCAATTTGTCAGAATGCACTTATCCGGAACTCATCCAAAGTGGCAATTGCCGCGCGCCGCTCGCACCGGGCAGTCTTGAAGCGCATGGGCGGGCCGTCCGAATGCGAGGGAGGGGTGTCCGGACCCCGCCCACGCACACGGATCGGGGAAGTTGAACAATGAAATGTCCGGCTGGGAGCGGGCATTTCCCGGATCCGGGGCGGCGCCCGCGGCAGCGGGGCCGACCGGCGCCGCCCCCCGCGTGGTCATGCGGTCATGCCGCCTCGACCGCATGACCACCACGGGGCGATGCGCACCCCGGCGGGCCGAGGGCGACCGGCCCGCCGGAACGTGCGCGAGACCCTCAGGCGCGGGCCAGACGGCGCAGCACGGCACCGCACCGGCGCGCATAGGCCCGCTGGAACAGCCTCGCCAAAGGCCCCGCCGCACGCGCCAGCCGCGTCGCCGGACGGCTGAACGCCGTGACCGTGAGCCAGACATCCCCCTCGTCGTCCATGTGCACCACGAACGCCTCCTCACCGGATGAGGGATGCCCCGGCAGCGTCCCGTACGCCCAGCCCGCGCGCCGCTCGCCCTCCTCGGCCCACACCACACGACAAGGCGCGCGCAACCGCAACGGCCCCACGCCCAACGAGACCTCTACGGCGACACCGGGCGCAGCCCTGGACGCGGACGCGTTCACCTTGGCGGGCAGGGCCCGATGCATCCAGAACTCCATCAACGCGTCCGCCGCGTTCCGCATCACCTCAGGCCCCGAGCCGACCTCCACACGCACCCGAAGCCACGCGTACCCGGGCGGCACGTCCGCGTTCCGTGTCGCCCCCACCTCCGCGTACGTGAAGCCCTGACCGCCCATCACGCTTCGCTACGGCGGCGCTCGCCCCGCTTCCGCCACACCTGGAGGACGTAGTCGGCCCCGGTCACCAGCGTCACCACCAGCGCCGCCGCCATCGTCACCCAGCGCACCGGATCCAGCGGACCCGGCAGGATGAAGAACCCGATCGCGACGACCTGAAGCAACGTCTTCAGCTTGCCGCCCTTGCCCGCCGGGATCACCCCGTACCGGATCACCACGAACCGCATCACGGTGATCCCGATCTCCCTCACCATGATCGCGACGGTCACCCACCACCACAGCTCACCCAGCAGCGACAGGCTGACCAGCGCGGCACCGATCAGCGCCTTGTCGGCGATCGGGTCTGCGATCTTGCCGAAGTCGGTGACCAGATTGCGCCTGCGGGCGATATCACCGTCGATCTTGTCGGTGATGGAGGCGACCGCGAACACCGCGAGCGCCGCCAGCCGCCACCCGTCCCCCTCCCCGAACAGCAACCACACGAACAGCGGGACCAGGGCGATCCTGACCAGCGTCAGGATGTTGGCGATGTTCCACAACCCCGCCTGCGGCCGGTCGGAGTCCGCGGTGCCGGCGGTCACGGCCCCTCCACCCGGCCGATCAGATCGACCCCTTCACTGCCCACGACCCGCGCGGTGACGATCTCCCCGAGCGGCAGCCCGTCCCCCTGGACCAGGACCGTCCCGTCCACCTCCGGGGCCTGATGCTCGGCCCGCCCCTCCACGCCACCGTCCGCCTTGTCCTCCAGCAGGACACGGACCACCGAACCGACCCGGTCCTCCGCGCGCTGCGCCGTCAGCTCCTCGGCCAACGCCGTGACCTCCTCCACCCGCGCCACCACATCCTCCGGGTCGATCTTGCCGGGCAGGCCCGCCGCCTCCGTACCGTCCTCGTCCGAGTAGCCGAACACCCCGATCGCGTCCAGCCGCGCCTCCGACAGGAACGCCATCAGCTCCTCCACGTCCTCCTCCGACTCGCCGGGGAACCCGACGATGAAGTTGGACCGCACCCCCGCCTCCGGCGCCAGATCCCGCACCCGATCCAGCAACTGAAGGAACCGCTCACGATCCCCGAACCGCCGCATCGAACGCAGCACCGGCCCGCTCGCGTGCTGGAACGACAGGTCGAAGTACGGCACCACCCCATCCGTGCCGCACAGCACCTCGATCAGCCCCGGACGCAGCTCGGCCGGCTGAAGATAGCTGGCCCGGACACGCTCGATCCCGTCCACCGCCGCCAGCCGCGGCAGCAACCCCTCCAACGCCCTCAGGTCACCGAGATCCTTGCCGTACGACGTGGAGTTCTCGCTGACCAGCACCAGCTCCCGCACACCGTGATCCGCCAGCCACCGCGCCTCCGCCAGCACCTCCTCCGGCCGCCGCGACACGTACGCGCCACGGAACGCCGGGATCGCGCAGAACGCGCAACGCCGGTCACAACCGGACGCCAGCTTCAACGGCGCCACCGGCCCCCCGCCCAACCGCCTCCGCAACACCCGCGGCCCCGAAGCGGGCGCCACCCCGTCCGGCAACTCACCATGCCCAGGCGTCACCACACCCGCCGACGGCCGCTCCACAGGACTGATCGGCAACAGCGCGCGCCGATCCCGCGGCGCATGCGCCGCCCGCCGCCGGCCCGCCACCACGTCGTCCAGCCGATCCCCGATCTCCGCGTAATCATCGAAGCCCAACACGGCATCGGCCTCCGGCAACTCCGCCGCCAGCTCCGCCCCATACCGCTCGGCCAGACACCCCGCCGCCACCACCTTGGCACCCGAATCATGCGCCGCCAGCAACGTGTCGATCGAATCCTTCTTGGCCGCGTCGATGAACCCGCACGTGTTCACGACCACCACATCAGCATCATCCGCGGACTCGACCAGGCCCCAACCCGCCTCCTCCATCCGCGCGGCAAGCTCTTCGGAATCAACCTCGTTACGAGCACAACCAAGCGTGACGAGGGAAACAGTACGACGAGTGGACATGCCCCTAACCGTAACGGCAGCAGCGTGTCATTGTGGGGGGCATG
>NZ_JBIMPP010000089.1:0-29171 GCF_043906805.1 Actinomadura sp. SCN-SB
TGCACCTGGTCGCCGCGTTCCCTGGACGCCGCGTACTCGCCGTGCGGGGCGAAGAAGCCGATCGTGTTGTAGCCCCAGTGGTTCCGCAGCCCGCGCTTGATCAGCGCGTCGTCGTGGACGAACTGGTGCGCCGGCATCAGCTCCACCGCGGTCACGCCCAGCGCCACCAGCCGATCCACGATCACCGGGTGGCCGAGCGCGGCGTACGTCCCGCGGATCTCGGGCGGGACCTCCGGATGGCGGTGGGTGAGGCCCTTCACATGCGCCTCGTAGATCACCGTCTCGTGGTACGGGACGCGCGGGGGGCGGTCGTCGCCCCAGTCGAAGTAGGGGTTGACCACCACCGACCGCATCGTGTGCGGCGCCGAGTCGAGATCGTTCCTGGACCAGGGATCGCCGAACCGGTAGCCGAAGCACGACTCGTCCCAGTCCAGCTCGCCGTCGATGGCCTTGGCGTACGGGTCGAGCAGCAGCTTGGCCGGGTTGCAGCGGTGTCCCTCGCGCGGCTCGTACGGCCCGTGGACCCGGTAGCCGTACCGCTGCCCCGGCCGGATCCCCGGTATATGGGCGTGCCAGACGAACGCGTCCACCTCGTTCAGGTCCACCCGCGTCTCGCCGCCGCCCGAACCGTCCGTGTCGTCCGTGTCCTCGAACAGGCACAGCTCGACACGTTCCGCGGCCTCGGTGAAGACGGCGAAGTTGGTCCCGGCGCCGTCGAAATGCGCTCCCAGCGGATACGCGTCCCCGGGCCGGACCTCGACACGCCGTCCGGGCGAGGCCGCGGGGGTCTGGGGGCCCGCCCCCGGCGCTGACTCTGCCACGTCCCGCCCTCCCGTCGAGTTCCGGACGGGATGCTTCCCCGAGGACGGGGCCTCACACCGGGACATTCCGCACGTTGTCGACAAGAGCGGCGCAAGGCCGACGGGAGGAGGGTGGCCAAAACGGACACCTGTGGGCTACCTTAGGGGAGCCTTACCTTAATGAGGGTTACCTAACCGCCCGCCGGGACGAAAGGTCCGCCGCAGGATGTACGTCTGCATCTGCCACGCCGTCACCGAAGACGACGTCCGCGGCTGCATGGCCGCCGGGGTCTGCTCCGCCAAGGAGATCAAGGCCGCCTGCGGGATGACGCCGGGCTGCGGGTCCTGCACCCGGCGGTTGTACGCCCTCATCAGCGAGCACCGCGCCGCCCGAAGGGAGTCCGCCTCGCCGACCGCGGCCTAGGGCATGCGAACATGGGGCGGTATGGAAGGCGACAACGAGATCATCGCGCTGCTGAACGAACAGCTCACCGCCGAGCTCACCGCGATCAACCAATACTTCCTGCACTCCAAGATGCAGGAGAACTGGGGCTACACCCGGATCGCCAAGCACACCCGCGAAGAGTCCATCGACGAGATGCGGCACGCGGAACGGCTGACCAACCGGATCCTCTTCCTCGAGGGCCTGCCCAACTACCAGAAGATCGGCACCCTGCGCATCGGCCAGACCGTGGTCGAGCAGCTCAGAGCCGACCTCCAGATCGAGCTGGAGGCCGTGGCCAGGCTCCGCCCGGGGATCGACCTGATGCGCTCCCGCGGCGACATCACCTCGGCGCGCCTCTTCGAGGACATCCTGGAGGACGAGGAACAGCACATCGACTACCTGGAGACCGAGCTGGGCCTGGTCGAGTCGCTGGGCGAGCAGAACTACCTCCAGCGCCTCACCGGCCACCCCGGCGACTACGGCAGCGCCGACTAGCGGCCGGGCCTCACGTCGCCTCCGCGGAACCCGGCTCGGAGGGCGCGGGAGGCGCCGTCCCCGCGCCGGCGCGCCGCAGGACGTACGGCTGGATGATGCCCAGCCCGCGGACGGGACGGCGCACCAGCCGGGTGATGGCGAAGCCCGGCTCCCCCTCCAGCCGTCCCGCCAGCTCCTCGTCGATCACCACCGAGCCCGGCCTGGCCAGCGAGGTCAGCCGCGCCGCCAGGTTGACGGTCGTCCCGAACAGGTCACCCATCAGCGGCAGCACCGGGCCGTGCGCCACCCCGACCCGGACATCGGGGACCTCGGTCTCGTCCTTGATCGCCGACGCGATGGACAGCGCGATCTCACCGCCCACGGCGGGGCTGTCCGCGCAGAACAGCACCTCGTCGCCCAGCGTCTTGACCAGCCGCCCGCCGCACGAGGCCACGATGTCGGAGGCGGTCTCCTCGAACCGTTCCACCAGCCGGGCCAGCTCCAGCTCCTCCAGATCCCGGCTCATCTGGGTGAAGGACACCATGTCCGCGAAGCCCACGGCGATCCGCGGGCGCGCCGCCGCCGACCCCGCCTCCCGGGTCGCCGACGCCGCGATCGCGCGGGTGCCCGCGGCGGCGAGCTGACGCCGCCAGGCGTGCACCACCAGCGGCTCGAACTCCCCCATGTGCTTCTCGGCGATCTTCTGGATGGTCCGGGCCGCCTCCGGGTCCGGCGTCTCCTGGGAATCGGCCCCCGGAGTGCCGCTGAGCAGGTTGACCTGCCACTCCGCCAGCCGCGTCATGGTCTGCCCGAAGGCGCGGACCAGCCGGATCACCCCGTCCTCGTCCAGCACCCCGTCGTCCATCAACCGGCGGATCCGGTACAGCGCGGCGACGTCGTCGTCGGTGTAGGCGACCTCCGCGTCCGGCATCGACGGATACCCGAACGCCCGCCACACACGGCTGGAGAACTCCCTGGTCACCCCCGCGCGCTGGACGACGTCGACCCGGGTGTGGCGCAGCTTGCCGCCGAGAAGGAGCTCTTCGATCTCCTTCGGATCCGGTGGTGCTCCCGGCCCGGGCTCTGCTGGCATCTCCCCTGCCCCTCAGCCCACCGGCGGCGCACCCGGCACCGGCGGCGACGTGGTCAAGTCTCACGACATATCGTTGCAGACACCCCGGCTTCGCAGCGATGCCCCCACCAATCTCCTCGCCACCCCCCAGCACGTCCGGTCAAGTCTCACCCGAGCACCCCGTTGCACACACCCCGGCTTCGCAGCGATGCCCCCACCAATCTCCTCGCCACCCCCATCGCTGGCCCATCACCGTACGTGGACCACGTCGCCGGCGCCGACGGCGCGTTCCCGGCCCTGGTCGGTGGTGATCAGCAGGCGGCCGTCCTGGTCGATGTCGCCCGCCGTGCCCTCCACCGTCTCGCCGCCGGGCAGCTCCACCCGGACGCGGCGGCCCAGCGTGGCGCACAGGTCCTTGTACGCCGGGCGCAGGCCGCTGCTCTCCGGGTCGCCGTCCAGGGCCGTCCACTCCCGGTACCAGGTCTCCAGCTCCCGCAGGATGGCGCGGAGCAGCGGGGCGCGGTCGCTGAGCGGCGCGCCCTCGATGGCCAGGGACGTGGCGGTCGGCACGGGCAGCTCGTCCGCGCGCAGCCCCACGTTCAGGCCGATTCCGACGACCAGCGCCCCGCCGATCCGCTCGACCAGGATCCCGGCCAGCTTCCGCTCGCCGACCAGCAGGTCGTTGGGCCATTTCAGGCGGACGTCCACGGCCACGTCCGCGCGCGGCCGGCCGCCCCGTTCGGGGAGGAACCGGTCGCCCTCCTCCGACCAGGCGGTCATCCTGCGGACGGCGATGGCGGTGGACACCCCGGCCAGCAGCGGCACCCAGCCCAGCCGCTCGACCGGGACGGCGGGCCGCAGCAGCACCGAGAACATCAGCCCGGACCGGGGCGGCGCCGTCCAGGCGCGCCCGAGCCGTCCGCGTCCCGCGTGCTGGTGCTCGGTGACCAGGACCGCCCCTTCGGGCGCCCCCTCCTGGGCCGCGGCGGCCAGGTCGACATTGGTGGACCCTGTCTCCCGCACGACCCGGACGTCCCGCCACAACCCGCCGGGACGCACCAGCGCGCCGCGCAGCGCCGCCTCGTGCAGCGGCGGACGGTCAAGGTCGGCATACGGTGAGTCGCTCACCCCTCCATCCAACCTCACGACCCCCGCCGAGCCCATCAGCCTTTGGTCGTACGCGCGCCGCCGCTCTGGACGGGCGGCGACGCCTCACTAGAGTGCTCGGCGTGAGTGGAGTGACGCTGCGGCGCGGCGAGCCGAACGAGCATGTCGCCGAGGTCGTGCTGGACCGGCCGGAGGCCCTCAACGCCCTGTCCACCGCCATGGCGCGGGAGCTGGGCGCCGTGTGCGCGCGGGTGGCGGGTGATCCCGGCGTCCGCGCGGTGGTGCTGTCCGCGGAGGGCGAGCGGGCCTTCTGCGTGGGCGCCGACCTGAAGGAACGCAACGCCATGAGCGACGAGGAGATCATGGCGCAGCGGCCGGTGCTCAGGGCCGCGTTCGGCGGGGTGCTGAACCTGCCGCAGCCGGTGATCGCCGCCGTGCACGGGTACGCGCTGGGCGGCGGCTGCGAGCTGGCGCTGAGCTGCGACCTGATCGTGGCGGACGAGTCGGCCGTGTTCGGCCTGCCCGAGGTCACCGTGGGGCTGGTCCCGGGCGGCGGCGGCACCCAGCTCGCGACGCGCCGCCTCGGTGCCGGCCGGGCGGCCGACCTGGTGCTGACCGGCCGCCGCCTCGGCATCGAGGAGGCCCAGGCGTACGGCCTGGTGGACCGGAAGGTCCCGGCGGGGTCGGCCCGCGCGGAGGCGCTGACGATCGCCGCGACCATCGCCGGGAACTCCCCGGTCGCGGTCCGGGCCGCCAAGCGCGCCATGCGCCTCGGCGCCGGCACGGGCAGCCTGGACGCCGCCCTGGACATCGAGGAGAACGCCTGGCGCACCGCCGTCCTCTCGCCCGACCGGCGCGAGGGCATCGCGGCCTTCAACGAGAAGCGCAAGCCGGACTGGCCGGGCTGAGCGCGGCTCAGCCGGTGTTCTGGAGGCCGGCCGCCACGCCGTTGACCGACAGCAGGAGCAGGTCGTCCAGGTGGGCGCGTTCGCTGTCGTCCACCTTCCCGGAGCGCAACGCGGCGAGGGCGCGAAGCTGAAGGTGGGACAGGGCGTCGACGTACGGGTTGCGCAGCTCGACGGCCCGGGACAGGACCTTGCGGTTCTCCAGCAGGCGTTCGTGCCCGGTCACGGCCAGGACGAGCGTGCGGGTGCGGTCGTACTCGGCGAGGACGGTCTCGGTGAGCTCGGGACGTCCGCCCAGGGCCAGGTACCGCTCGGCGATGTCACGGTCGGTCTTGGCCAGGCTCATCTCGGCGTTGTCCAGCAGCGAGGCGAACAGCGGCCAGGATTCATAGGCTTCACGCAGCTCGCCCACGTCGTGGGCGCTCCCGGCGACGGCGGCGAGCCCGGAGCCCAGACCGTACCAGCCGGGCAGGTTGACCCGTGTCTGCGTCCAGGCGAACACCCAGGGGATGGCGCGCAGGTCCTCCAGGCCGCGGGCGGCCTTGCGCCGCGCGGGACGGGAGCCGATGCGCAGGTCGGAGATCTCCTCCAGCGGGCTGACCCGGGCGAACCAGGACGCGAAGCCCTCGGTCTCGATCAGCGCGCGGAACGCGGCCCGCGCCGCCTCGCCGATCGTGTCGGCCAGCGGGCGGAACCGGGCGGCGGCCTCGCGCGCCCGCTCCTGCACGGCGTCGGTGGACGCGAGCAGCACCGCGTGGGTGACCTGCTCCACATGACGGCGGGCGATCCGCGGGTGACCGTACCGGGCGAAGATCACCTCGCCCTGTTCGGTGACCTTGAACCCTCTGGCGACCGAGCCGGGCGCCTGGGCGAGGATCGCCCGCCCCGCCGGGCCGCCGCCGCGTCCCAGCGAGCCGCCGCGGCCGTGGAAGAGGGTGAGCTTGACGTCGTTGCGGGCCGCCCACGCGGTCAGGGCCTGCTGGGTGTCGTACAGCCGCAGGGTGGCGGCGGCCGGGCCGAGCTGCTTGGCGGAGTCGGAGTAGCCGAGCATGACCTCCATGCGGCGCCCGGTGTCGGCGAGCCGGCGCTGGACGGCGGGGATCTCCAGCATCCCGTCCAGGACGGACGGCGCCCGCTCCAGGTCCTCGCCGGTCTCGAACAGCGGGATCACGTCCAGGACGGGCGCGTGCTCGCCGAGCGAGGCCGCCAGCTCGTGCACGGCGGCGACGTCGTCGGCGGACCGGGTGAACGAGACGATGTAGCGCCGGCACGCCTCCACCCCGAACCGCCGCTGGATCCAGGCGACGACGCGCAGGGTTTCCACGACCTCCTCGGACATCTCCGAGAGCGCCCCTTGCGCACGCACCTCCGCCAGGGCCTTCTCGTGCACCTCGGAGTGCTGGCGGATCTCCAGCTCGGCCAGGTGGAAGCCGAACGTCTCGACCTGCCAGATCAGGTTCTGGACGCGCCCGTACGCCAGCCGTACCGCGCCCGCCGCCGCGAGCGAGTCCCGCACCATCAGCAGGTCGTCCAGCAGCTCGCCCGGCGAGGAGTAGGCCAGGTCGGCGTTGCGCTCACGGGTGGCGGCGATGCGCGCCGCCGCGTACAGCAGGAACTGGCGGTGCGGCTCGTCCGGTGAACGGGTGGCGATCTCGCCGATCAGCGCGGGCTGCGCGGTGCGGGCGGCGGCCAGCGCGTTCCGCAACGCGGGCGAGGGCGGGGTGGTGGACGCGTGGACGGTCAGCTCGCGGCCGATCCGCGCGCAGACGGCCTCAAGGGCGCGCAGCACGTGCTCGGCCTGGATCATCACGGCGTCCCGGGTGACCCGTGCCGTCACGTACGGGTTGCCGTCCCGGTCGCCGCCGATCCAGCTTCCCAGCCGGACATAGGCGCGGGCCCGCGGCGGGCGGGTGCCGGTGCCCTCGGGGTCCAGGGCCGCGTCCAGCGTCCGGTAGATCTCCGGGACCACCCGGAAGATCGTCTCGTCGAACGCGGCCATCGCGGTGCGGACCTCGTCCAGCGGGTCGAGCTGCGTGTGGCGGCGCAGCGCGGTCCGCCAGAGCAGGTCGATCTCCTCGCGCAGCCGCCGCCTCAGCTCGTCGGCCTCGCCGGCGCCGGGGGACGCGTCGAGCCTGCCCAGCAGGTCGCTGATCCGCTGGATGGACGTGACCACGGCACGGCGGCGGGCCTCGGTGGGGTGGGCGGTGAAGACCGGGTGGAACTCCAGCTCCTCGACGGCCTCGGCCAGCCACTCCCCGCCGTTGGCGCCGCGGATCTCGGCGACCGCCGCGGCCACGGAACCGGGCACGGTCTCGTCCCGGACGTCGCGCTCGCGCAGCGTCCGCATCCGGTGGTGCTCCTCGGCCAGGTTGACCAGGTGGAAGTACACGGTGAACGCCCGCGCGACCAGCCCGGCCCGCTCCAGCGTCCAGCCGTCCACCAGCTTCGCGACCTCGGAGCCGTCGATCTCCCCCCGGCGCGCCGCGATCACGGCGTGCCGGAGCCGCTCGACGTCGTCCAGCAGCTCCCGGCCGCCGTACTCCACCAGCCCGTCGCCCAGCATCGCGCCGAGCATCCGCACGTCGCGGCGCAGCTGGTCGGGCAGGTCCTGGCGGAGGATGTCGCGTGTCTTCGTAGCCACGGCACAAGGGTAGGGGCCACCCCCGTACCGGCCGCCCATCCCACCCCCGGCTACCCTGACCGGCATGGCGACGCAAGCCCCCGAACCGCAGGCCGAGATCGACGTCCACACCACCGCCGGCAAGATCGCGGACCTGGAGCGGCGCCGGTACGAGGCGGTGCACGCCGGCTCGGCGCGCGCGGTCGAAAAGCAGCACGCCAAGGGCAAGATGACCGCCAGGGAGCGGATCGACGCCCTGCTCGACCCCGGCTCGTTCGTGGAGTTCGACGAGCTGGCGCGGCACCGTTCCACCGCCTTCGGCATGGAGCGGAACCGGCCGTACGGCGACGGCGTCGTCACCGGGTACGGCACGGTCGACGGCCGCCACGTCGCCGTGTTCAGCCAGGACTTCACCGTCTCCGGCGGCTCGCTGGGCGAGGTGTTCGGCGAGAAGATCTGCAAGGTCATGGACCACGCGCTCAAGACCGGCTGCCCGGTGATCGGGATCAACGACTCCGGCGGGGCGCGCATCCAGGAGGGCGTCGTCGCCCTCGGCCTCTACGCCGAGATCTTCAAGCGGAACGTGCACGCGTCCGGCGTCATCCCGCAGATCTCGCTGGTCATGGGGCCCTGCGCGGGCGGCGCCGTGTACTCGCCGGCGATCACCGACTTCGTCGTGATGGTCGACCGGACCTCGCACATGTTCATCACCGGACCCGACGTGATCAAGACGGTCACCGGCGAGAGCGTGACGATGGAGGACCTCGGCGGCGCCCTCTCGCACGCCTCCCGCTCCGGCGTCGCGCACTACCAGGGCGCGGACGAGGACGACGCGATGGAGTACGTCAAGGCGCTGCTGTCCTACCTGCCGTCCAACAACCTCGCCGACCCGCCCGCCTTCGACGTCGCGGTCGACCCGGACGCCGAGGACGAGGAGCTGAACACCCTCATCCCCGACTCCCCCAACCAGCCGTACGACATGCACGTCGCCATCGAGCACGTCCTGGACGACGGGGAGTTCCTGGAGGTCCACGAGCTGTACGCGCCCAACATCATCGTGGGCTTCGGCCGGGTCGAGGGCCGCTCGGTCGGCGTGGTCGCCAACCAGCCGATGCAGTTCGCCGGGACGCTCGACATCGGCGCGTCCGAGAAGGCCGCCCGCTTCGTCCGCACCTGCGACGCGTTCAACATCCCGGTCCTCACGTTCGTGGACGTCCCGGGCTTCCTGCCCGGCACCGACCAGGAGTGGAACGGCATCATCCGCCGCGGCGCCAAGCTCCTGTACGCCTACGCGGAGGCCACCGTCCCCCTGGTCACCGTGATCACCCGCAAGGCGTACGGCGGCGCGTACGACGTCATGGGCTCCAAGCACCTCGGCGCCGACATCAACCTGGCCTGGCCCACCGCGCAGATCGCCGTGATGGGCGCGCAGGGCGCGGTGAACATCCTGTACCGCCGCGAGCTCGCCGCCGCCGACGACCCCGACGCGCGCCGCGCCGACCTGATCACCGAGTACGAGGACACGCTGGCCAACCCGTACATCGCGGCCGAACGCGGCTATGTGGACGCCGTCATCAAGCCGTCCGAGACCCGCGGCCAGGTCATCCGGGCCCTCCGCGCCCTTCGCGACAAGCGCAGGACCCTTCCCCCGAAGAAGCACGGCAACATTCCCCTGTGACGGGGTTGCCGCTCGCTGGGTTCAGAGGGACAGTTCGTCCCGCTTAATGCGGACGACCAGGGCGGCGAAACGCTGGACGCCGACGTCGAGCCGCCCGCCATCCGGGTTCTTGCTGTCACGAACGGCGACAAGCTCATCGACGCGCGCGACCTCCACGCAGTTGCCGTTCTGGCCGCTTCGCGAGCTCTTGCGCCACCTGGCACGGGTCGAGTCGAACTTGCGCATTTCGCACCTCCCTCAAACCGCGCTCAGCCCATTGCATCTGCCAGCCGCCGGATCAGCGCGATCGAGTCGTCCGGATGGAGGGCGGCCGCAAGCAGTCGGTCGAATGCAAGCATAAACGCCTCGACATCCCTGGCCCCTTCCAGGTAGACGCCGTCCGGAATGGTCTCCAGGTACACCACGTCCGGAACGGCCGGTTCGGCGAAGCCGAGAAGGACGAAGGGCCCGCTCGTCCCAGCATGGGCCCCGGCCGTGAACGGCACGACCTGGATGGTCGTCTTGCCTTGTTCCGAGGCTCCGACGAGGTGGTCCAGTTGGTCTCGCATGATCGTTCGGCCGCCCACCATGTGATGCAGAACGGCCTCGTCCACAACCGCCCAGAGCCGCGGACGGTCCGGCCGAGTGAGGATTTGCTGGCGGGCCACGCGCACCTGCACCCGGCGTTCGATCTCTTCCGGCTCCAGTTCCTGCCGTCCGCTCCGGATCACGGCACGCGCGTAGTCCGGCGTCTGGAGCAGGCCGGGAATCACGAGTGCCTCGAAGGTACGAATCGTGGTGGCTCCGGCCTCCAGACCGATGAACACCTCGTAGGGGTTGGGAAGCACGCCCCGGAAGGAGTGCCACCACCCAGGCTTGCGGGCGTCGCGCGCGAGCTGGATCAACCCTTCCTTTTCCGCCGTCGGCACGTGGTAAAGATCAAGCAGCTCGCGCACACTGCGGGGCTGCGGCTTGGTGCGTCCGGTTTCGATGCGGAAAAGTGTGGACCCCGCCCAGTGAAGGCGGCGCGTCACCTCTTCACGTGTCAGCCCCGCCGCCTCCCGCCGTGCCGTCAACTCCACGGCGAGCCGTCGAGCAAGGAGCGTCGGACTGTTCCCCTGATCTTGTTGACGCGCCACGTTCCAGCTCCGTCCGCAGAATTTCAGATGCAATATTGCGTCTGCTCGTAGCGTAGTGCATTCTAACGGCGACAGCCTGCCATCGGTCGACCGGTGATGCGGGGAAGTGAGGGCGGTCCCGGTCCGATGCGCACACATCGGACCGGGACCTTGATCCGACGTGGGAGGTCGGACCCATGCCCGATGCTAGGGCCAGAACGCCGTCCGGACGGACGGCCAAGCTCACGGAACAATCACACTGGGCAGGCACGTCAGGAGAACTGGACATGACGTGCCTTGCCGCCTGGACGGCACCCGGCCAAGTGCGCACTCACATCCGGTTCCGGCTCATCGAGTGGGGACATCCGGAGATCGCCGACGACATGTACCTGATAGCCGGAGAACTGGTCGCCAACGCCGTGGAGGCCACACCGGACGGCGAGATCCGGGTGCGGTTCACACGCGAACCGGACGCAGTCCTGCTAGGAGTGTGGGATTCCGCCGACTCCATGCCAACGGTCAGGCCGACCGTGGAATTGTCGCTGCTGGACGTACAACCCGACCCTCTCGCGCTCACGCCTGGTCATGAGGACGGAGCTGGGGGCTGGGGCTTGCCGCTCATCGAGGCGCTGTCGTCCGAGTGCGGAGTCCACCGCACATCTCCACACGGAAAATGGGTGTGGTCACGAGTCCATACCTAGAGCGTCGTCAACGCGCTCGGGGCCTGCTGTCCTCGCCTGAGGAGCCCCACGGCCAGAGGCTGACGGCAGGCCCTGTATATCCTGGTCGTCTCCCCACATCAGCGAGCTTGCCGGCGATGCGGGCTTGGTTAGGAGATCACGTGAGCACTAGTGACAAGCCGCTCTTGCAGGTGGTTCGGGGGGACGCGACCCCGGAGGAGATCGCCGCCGTGGTGGCGGTGCTGGCAGCGCGGGCCAGGGCCGCGCGGGCGCGTGACGGTGCCGGTCCCCGGCCGGTGTCGCGGTGGGCGGACCGGGAGCGGCTGGTCCGAAGCTCGGTCTCGGAGGTGGTCCGGCCTCGGGGGGACGGGGCGTGGCGGGCCGGCGCCTTCCCGCGGTGAGGATCCCCTTCCCCGCCTGACAGGGGCGGGGTGAATACCGCGCGCAACGTGGAATAACCACACACAGCGGGTGTGTGCGGTCGCGCGGCCAGGACATGGAACCGTGGTTCGTACACAGGAAAGGCGCGTGCACGAATAAGGTGAAAGGCCATGGCCACCTCGGAGTTCGTTCCACAGCCCGCTCGATACGCCGTGTTCGTCGACGCGGGATACCTCTACGCGGCCTCCGGTGCGCTGCTTCTCGACTGTGGCTCCCGGCGCGAGTACCGCGTCGCGGCGGAGAAACTGATCAAGGCGTTGACCGGCCATGCCGACTCCCGGCTCGTGGGTGAGCTGCTGCGGGTCTACTGGTTCGACGCCGCGCCCAAGAAGCAGCCCACCGTCGACCAGCGGGTGATCGCGAACCTGCCGCTGGTGAAGCTGCGGCTGGGCAACCTGAACGCGCAGGGCCAGCAGAAGGGCGTCGACGCGCAGCTCCGCGAGGACCTGGAGGCGCTGGCCCGGCACCGGGCGATCACCGACGCGGTGCTGCTCGCCGGTGACGAGGACATGCTGCCCGCGGTCGAGGCGGCCCAGGCGTACGGGGTCCGGGTGCACCTGTGGGGCGTCGAGCCCACGCACGGCTCCAACCAGGCCGAATGGCTCGTGTGGGAGTCCGACACGGTCGAGGTGCTGTCCGCCGACTTCCTCCGCCCCTACTTCACCAAGGCCAAGGTGCTGCCCGTCCCGGCGGCGCCCTCGGCTCCCGCCGCGCCGGGGCGCGCGGCCGTTCCGTCCCCGTCCCAGGTGTTCGCGGGACGCACCCCGGCGGTCAAGCCGCCCCCGGTTCCGGCGGGCGCCCGCGCGGGCCAGGTCGCCGCGAACGCCGGAACGCAGGTCACGCCCAGCACCGTGGCCGCCACGACGACCTCCACGGTCGGCGCGCCCATCAGCGACGGCAAGCTGGGACCCGACCGCGACCACATGCTGGAGATCGGCGAGCATGTCGCGCAGAAGTGGCTGTTCGAGCGGGGACGGGACAACATCCGCGACCTGCTGCCCGGCCCGATCCTGCCCCCGGTGATCGACAAGGAGCTGCTGATCGAGGCCGAGAAGGAGCTGGGCTCCTCGCTGCGCCCCTACCAGGAGGCCCGCACCTTCCTCCGGGACGGGTTCTGGGAGCGGGTCTACCGCGAGTTCGGCATCGGGATCGGCAAGTCGGGCTGACGGGCATCTGGACGGGCGTCCTCACGAGCATCGCAGCCCTGCGCGTTTGGTGATTGCCCGCGCACACTGTGTTGCCGCCGCGATACAGTTCCGCCGTTATGGGGGGACGGCGAAGCACGTGCGGCACGCGACACGCCACGAGCGGCGTGGTCGCGGTCGCCCTGCTGGCCGTGTCCGGGTGCGAGTCGCCTGTCCCGTTCTATAGACCGGGCGAGGGTTCGCCGCACGCCCCGAGGATCGCGCTGGGCGGGCCCGCCCCGTACGCCCCGCCGCATCCCACGTCCCCGGCGCCCGCGCCCGTTCCGCAGCGACCCCGCGGCAACGTCTACGCCGCGGCCGGGCCAGGCATGCTCGCGCCCACGGCCCGTGGCCTGCCACCCCGCGTGTACGTGCCGAACGCCGCCACCGGCACGGTCGACGTGATCGACCAGCAGACGGGACGGCTCGCGGGCCGCATCCGGGTCGGCGGCACCCCCGACCTCATCGTCCCGTCCGGTGACCTGCGCCGCCTCTGGGTGACCGACCTGGACGGCGGCGTGTTCCGCCCCGTCGCCCCGAGCCCGGCCCGGCGCGGGGAGCCGCTGCGGATCTCCCGTCCCGGCGTGCTCTACTTCAGCCCGGACGGCCGCACGGCCATCGTCCCGGCGGCGAGGCCGGGACGCGTCGACTTCCGCCACCCCCGCAGCATGGAGCCGCTGGGCACGCTACGGCTGCCCTGCACGAGCGCCTATCGCGCGGGCTTCTCCGCCGACGGGTCGTCCCTGGTGACGACGTGCCCCGCGTCCAGGAAGCTGGTCCGGGTCGATCTGGCCCGCCGGGCCGTCACCGCGGGGCTGAAACTGCCGCGCGGCGCGCGTCCCGGTGACCTGCGGCTCTCCCCGGACGGCCGGACGTTCCTCGTCGCCGACCCCGCCAAGGGCGGCCTGTGGACGGTCGACGCCGCCCGGCTGCGCGCCACCGGATTCGTCCGCACCGGGCCGGGCGCGCACGGGCTCGTCTTCGACCGCTCCCACCGCCGCCTGTTCGTCATCGGCCGCGACGGCACGGTCTCGGCGTACGACCTGGCCGGCGGAACGGTGTCGCGGCTGTTCCGGTCCCCCGGCGGGCGTCCCCTGCTGGCGGGCGGTGTCTCACCGGACGGCGGCGCGCTGTGGCTGTCCGACCCGCTGAACGGCACGGTGTACGCGCTGTCCACCCAGACGGGGCGTCCCTTCCGCAAGGTCCGGGTCGGCGGGCACCCGGGCAGCCCATGCGTCCACCCTCAGCCGGGCCGTGTCTCTCTGGGCGGCACCGGCCTCTACCGTTGAGGCACCCATTGCGGGACGAGTTCCTCCACGAGCGCCTCCGTCTCGGGCTGGAGCTGGTCCATCAGAGGATCGCGTCCGACACGGGTCCGCAGCTCGTCCACCACGACCTGCACCTGCGCCACGTCCCCGGTCGCGTGGGTCGCGCGGAGCAGGTCGCGCCACAGGCCCTCGTCGTCGGGCGCGAGGCGCAGGCCGGCGCGGGCCGCGCTGATCGCGCCGTGCGGGTCGCCCTCGTCCAGCCGCAGCAGGACCAGCCGGTGCGCGACGTCGATGACGCGGGCGGTCGCCTCGTACTCCAGGTCGTCGGTCACCAGCCAGCCGTAACGGCCGCGCGGGCGGTCCGCCAGCACCGGTCCGCGCACCAGGTCCAGCGCGTACGCCATGTACGCGGTCTCGGACGCGGGCTCGGCCGCCGACCGCCACACCAGCCAGCGGAACACGGCCCAGTCGACCCGCACCTCCGAGCCCAGCTTGATTCGGCCGCGGTCGTCGTAGTACAGGTTCGGGCGTCCGCGCGCGTCCCGTCCCAGCCAGTCCGACACGCGCGCCACGCAGGCGTCCCGCACCCCGGCGCTGACCCCGCGAGGCCAGATCGCCCCGCTCAGCACCGTGGGATGCACCCCGCCCGGATGGGTCGCCAGGTAGATCAGCACCTCGGTGCACAGCGCCCGGCGGCTGTCGTCCATCGGCCCCGGCGCGTCGATCTCGATGGGGCCGAGCAGGCGGATGTCCACCGACGGCCGCTGCGTGCCCGACGCCCCGGGCGGCTCGCTCAGCTCGCCACCCGCCCCCGGCTCCGGCAGCGGCACCGACTCCAGCCTGGACGCGCTGCGGAACAGGTCCCCGAGGGCGCGGTAGTGCTCCTCGGGGATCAGCTGCGCGTCCACCTCGAAGCCCAGCACGCCCGCCTGCAACCGCCCGTCCGCGTCGACCTCCCACGTCCAGGTGGCGCCCTGGACCTCGCCGGGCACGAGATAGCCCGCCGCCATCCGGGTGCCGGTGCGGGCCAGCGCGACCAGCCGGTCCGCCTCCTGCGGGGTGGGCTCGTCCGCCATGATCAGGTAGTGCGGCATCCACGCCTCGCCGAACACGCCGCGGCAGCGTCCCGTCAGCACCGAGTCCACCCCCGAGGCCGCCAGCGCCTGCCGCACCTCCTCGCCCCGTCCCTCCAGCTCCGGCAGCGCCTCGTGGAGCGTGGGGACGGCGCGGACCCGGTCCGGTGCGATCTCCGCCAGGTTCTCGGCCAGCTCGCCGCCGAACCCGACCAGCGTGATGCGCATATGGTCCGACCAGCGGTTGGTCGCCAGCTCCAGCGCCAGCGCCGCCAGCACCGACCGCCGCGTCTCCTCCGGGCCGCGCAGCGCGATGAGCCCGTGCGCCGCCTCCAGGTCGACCAGGATCCGGCCGCCCTCGTTGGTGCCGATGGAGACCAGACCGGGGTACGGGGCCAGCACGTCGGCGAGGTCGGCGCCTTCGAGGACATCGAGCGCGTCGGCGTACAGGCGCCACACCTGGCCGTCGTCGAAGGACTGCCACGGCGCCGGCGGGTTACGGTCGGCGGGCGCGATCCACAGGTCGAGGCTTTCCTGGCCCAGATGCACCCCGTACACGGTGGGCAGCGTCCGCCCGCCCGCCGCCATCGACTTCGACAACTGCCGCAGTCCCAGGTCGAGCAGCCGCACCGCGCCGTCGTCCGCGCCGATCCGCAGCGCCCGCTCGGTCTCCGCCGCCGCCCCCTCCGGACGGACGATCATGTGCCCGAACGCGCGATGCCACAGCTGCGCGCGGCGCCGCCGTCCCAGCGCGCTGAGCACGCCCGCCGCCAGCAGCGACGCCCCGGCCAACCCGTGCTCCCAGCCGAGCTCGAACGGAAGGAAGGTCTCCTCGGCGCTCACGTTGTCCCGCCCCGGGATGGACGCGCCGCCCGTCCCGGCCTCCCCGCCCAGCTCATCACCGGGCCGCGGCGCCTTGGTCTCGGGCGCCTTCTCCGGCGCCTTGCTCTCCGGCGCCTTGCTCTCCGGCGCCTTCGTCTCCGGGGCTTGCGTCTCGGGGGCTTGCGTCTCCGGCGCCTTGCTTTCCGGGGCCTTCGTTTCCGGCGCCCTGGTCTCAGGCGCCCTGGTCTCAGGGGTCCTGGTCTCAGGGGTCCTGGTCTCAGGGGTCCTGGTCTCCGGTGCCCTGGTCTCAGGGGCGCTTGGCCGGGGCGCGGGAGCGGGCGCGACGGGAGCCTGGTCGCGTCCGGACTCGGGCCGCCGGTCGGGCTCCGGGCTGGGCTGCGCCTCTGGTGTCCTGTCGGGCTGCGGGCTCGGCGCCGGCGCGCGCTCCCGCTCGGGCTGGCGGTCCGGGACGGCGTGCCCGTGCCGGAAGTAGTCGCCCAGATCCTTGGATGGGATGACCTGTGCGTTCTTGGCGTCCGCGGGCATTTCGAGTATCCAGCCGGGACGGATCAGGCTCGCGATGGTGAGCCGGCTGCCGTCCGGCTGCACATGGCCCTTGTTGAGCGCGTAGATCTCCTTGTAGCGGCGCCCCTCCCCCAGGCACTTCTCCGCGATCTCCCAGAGGCTCTCGTGGTGGCGGCCCTCCGGAGGCTGCACCCGGTAGATCTTGGTGGTGGCCTCCCTCTCCAGATCCACCGGCTGCGCCGCCGCGGCCGTCTGGGTGGTGTGCGTGGTGTGCGTGGCGGCGACCGGCCGCACGGGCTGCTCGGCCGGGACTTCGGGGGCGGCGGCGATCGGGTGCAGGCTCTGCGCCTGCGTCATCACCGGCCGCTGCTGGTGCAGCTCACGTCCGCCGAACGCGGGCATGATCGTGGTGGTGGCGGTGAACAGCAGCAGCGCGGCCACGACCAGGCGGTGGACGAGCGACTGGGTGGCGCCCGCCAGCGGCACCCGGGCGGGGACGCCCACCCCGCGGATGCCCGCGTACACCTCGACGATCACGCACAACGCGAGTTGCAGCCAGGCCAGCCACACCAGCGCGACCAGGATCGGGATCAGCGATCCGTCCCCGATCGGACGGGTGAGGTCCGACAGCGTCGGCATCGTGTCCGGGATCGGCGGCTCGAACAGCGTCAGCAGCGCGAACGGCACACCCACCAGCAGCGCGACCAACGCCAGCAGCGCGCCCAGCCCGGCGAGCACGTCCCCCGCGCCACGCCGTGTGCGCACCCGTACGGGCGCGGCGGCGCCCTGCCCCAGCCGCCGCCCGGACGCGTCGCGCACGTTCTCCGGCCGTACGCTCCCTGACCGCCTGTCGCCTGCGTGCCGTGCCGTCATCGGTTCCCCTACTGATCCTCGTCGGTGACCGGCTGGGCGGACGCCGTCGACGTCATCGTAAACTCGCTCATCCCGGGGACGATGCCCAGCAACTGGAGCCGCACGGTCAACTGGACGGTCACCTCGACCCGCTCCTCGTCCGCCGAGCACTGGGACGCGGTGATCTCCGCGTCGTACCCGGCCAGCAGGTCGCAGGCCGCCACCCGGGCGCGGGCCGGGTCGATCACCGGCTCGCCGGTGCGCCGCAGCGTCTCGGTGTCGATCTCGTTCGCGCCGGCGCGCGCCGCCTGCTCGGCCATGTCCGCCGCCCGCTGCCGCGCGTGGATCGCCAGCCCGCCGTCCACCAGCAGCCCGGCCAGCAGGAACACCGCCGGGGTGAACAGGACGACGTACATTCCGGCCGTCCCCCGGTCGCCGCCCCGCGTCCGCTTCCACATCACTGCGCGTCCTCGCCGGTGTCGCCGCCGCGATAGCTGAACGTGTCGATCGGCGCCAGCGCCCTGCCGCGCAGCGTCTTGGTGGCGGGCAGGCCGATGAACGCCAGATCGCCCAGGTCCACGTCGCAGGAGATGGTCACCGAGACCCGTCCGCCGGGTCCCCACTGGCTGGTGTCGGTGACGACCACGGGGCCGCCCGCGCACCAGTCCCGTCCGTTGAGGTTGGCGTCGGCGGCCTGCTGCGCCAGCCGCTCGGCGCCTTCGGGACTGCGCGCGATGGACGCCGAACGGACGGCGTCACGGGCGGCGCCGTCCACCTGGCTCTGCGCGTCCACCATCCGGCCGGCACCGGCCAGCAGCATGAGGAACACCACGAACAGAGGGGTGACCAGCACCATCTCCATCGACATCGACCCGCGGTCGGGCGCGCGCCGGATCATGGCGCACCTCCCTCGCACGCGATGCCCTCACCCACGTCGGGACGGAAGCACTCGATCGGCCCCTGGGAACGCTGCCGCACCCGGAACGTCATGAACGGCACGACCCGCACCGCCTCGCCGCTCACCTCGACCCAGCGCTGATCGCCGACCTCGCCGGTCTCCACCCGCAACCCGCTGATCAGATCGCGGCCGATCTTCTGGACGTCCCCGGCGGCCTTCTCCTGGGCGGCGCGTTCCCAGCCCCCTCCCACCGGCTGGGTACGGGCCACCCGCGCACCCGACTGGGCCGCCGCGAGCGCGACGTGACGTGCGTGGTAGACCATCGCGAACTGCACCACGACCAGCATCACCAGGATCAGGATGGGCGTCAGCAGGGCCCACTCAAGCGAGGACGCGCCCCGGTCCCCCCGGGGCACGCGACCGTCCCGGCGGGCCACCGCTACTCCGTCCGGATGCTGTTGGCCTTGTTGACGATCAGGTTCCGGATCGTCGCGCCGATCGTGAGCGCGATGACGGCCAGGATCGCGGTGATGATCGCCCATTCGATCGCCGAGGCCCCCGCGCTGCGGTCGGTCCCGTTGCGGAACTCGTGCCAGCGGCAGCCGAGCAGGGCCCGCAAATAGACCACGACCGGGTCGTTCCAGGGGTTCATCGAACCCATCCATCCTCCTTCTCAGACATGTCTCTCAAGCTGCACCCCCCGCGGGGGGACACCCCCCGGCAAGACCAGGCATCGTGACCTCGCTCCGCCCGCTCACGCCGTAACCCCCGTGGAGGAACGACCCCCCACACCCCCCGACAAAAGCAGGCACCGTGACCTCGCTCCGCCCGCTCACGCCGTATCTCTTGTGGGGGGACAACCCCCCACACCCCCCGACAAAAACAGGCATCGTGACCTCGCTTCGCTCGCTCACGCTGCCATGACCCGCATCAGCGCCGGATACGCCAGGAAGACCAGGAAGGCGGCGCACAGCAGGAGCTGGGCGACGAGCATCGACTGCGAGCGCTCACCCGCCTTGCCTTCCAGTTCGGACAGCTCGCGGCTGCGCATGGACGCGGCGCGGGCGGACAGCGACTTGCGGACCTGGGCGCCGTCGTCGGCCACCAGCGCCAGCGCGCCGGCCAGGTCGCGCAGCTCGGCGATGTCCAGCTCGTCGCCGAGGTTGCCCAGCGCCTGCCAGGGCGTCTGACCGGTGATGCGGGCGTTGGCGAGGGCGTCCCTGATGCGGTGCATGGCCCAGCCCTCGCCGACGGTGGACGCGGTCATCAGCGCCTCCGGCACGCCGCGTCCCCCCGACAGGTTCATCGACACCAGGTCCAGGAACGCGCCGACCACGTGCCGGAAGTCCTGGCGGCGCCCGGCCGCCTCCTGCCGTAGCTGCATGTCGGGAAAGAAGAAGAACAGCACCGCGAAGAACGCGCAGATCCACATCGGGACCTGGAACGAGACGCCCAGGCCCAGCAGCGCGAAGTACGCCACCACGACCGGGATGAACAGCAGCGCGGCGGCGGGCAGCAGGAACTTGGTCGCCAGGAAGCCCTCCAGCGACCGTTCGGTGATGGCCAGGTCGGCACGGATCGAGTGCAGCTTCCAGCCCCGGTACTCGCAGTACCGGGCGAGTTCCCTGCCGACCCTGGAGCGCAGCGTCCCGACCCGCTCGAAGGTCGGCGACGTGCGTTCGGCGCGCGCGTCCTCAAGGTCGCGGCGGCGGGCGGCGTCGAACGCGGCCAGCCGCCTGGCCAGCCCGGGACGGGACGGGAAGAACGCCCGGACGAACAGGTACAGCCCGGCGCCGAAAAGCGCGCCCGCGAGCAACGGCCCGGTCATCTCACGCCGCCCTTCTCCGCTCCGCCCTTGCCCTGCCAGGCCGCGACGGTCGTGGGCACCTCGCCGGGCACGCCCGGACGCGCCGCACGGGACGCCGTGCCGGACGCGGTGCCGGCCGAGGTCAGGAACCGGCTCGGCATCTCGTACCTGGCGAGCCGCCGCAGCCACAGGAACCCGGCCCCGTACAGCGCGATGACCAGGCACAGCACGAGCTGGCCGAGGAAGTCGTCGTACGGCTCGACATAGCTGTGGTTGAAGACGGCCAGCCCGATCGCCGTTCCCACAGAGACGCCCACGACGATGCGGACGCTGCGGCGGGTGGCGCGGCGGTCGGCCTCGACGCGGCGGCGCATGTCCAGTTCGGCGCGCGCGGACGTGGCCAGCGCGCCCAGCATGTCGCGCAGGCCGGGGCCGCGCAGCCGCGCGTTCAGGATCAGCGCGGCGACCACCAGGTCGGCGGACGGGTCGTTCAGGTCGTCGGCGAAGCGGCGCAGCGCGTCCGGGAGGGGGACGCGGGTGTGCATCCGGTCGACGAGGGTGCGCAGGGGTTGCTGCAAGACGGGCGAGGAGGCGCGCAGGGACGCGGGGATCGCCTGTTCCAGCCCGACCGCGCCCGCGATCGTGTCGCGCAACGACTCGGTCCACGCGGCGAGTGCCTCCAGGCGGGCCATGCTGCGGCGTTCCTCGGCGGCGCCGCCCGCCAGCCCGTTCCAGGCCAGCACGAGCACCCCGGTGCCGATCGCGGCGATCGGCCAGCGCGTCACCACCAGCACCGCGAGCCCGACCATCACGGCCAGCGCGGTACGAGTGGACAGCGTCCTGATGATCTCCTCGCGGCTGCGGCGCGAGGGCGGCCCGGACCGGGCGGGCAGCCCGCGCACCGCCAGGACCAGCAGGATCACCCCGCCACCGCAGAGCCCGCCCGCGATGACCGCGAGTATGACGTCGGGCGCGTACATCAGCGGCCCCCCACCCCGGTGGTCACCAGTCACCCCCGGCGCCGTCATAGCCGAACTCGGCCAGGTCGGCCGCGCACGCGATCGGGGCCGCGGGCACGGCGTGGCCGTCCGGTCCGGGCGCGAACACCTCCGACGACAGGACCCGCCCGTCGGCGCCGGTCACCTCGCGGATGCTGGAGACGAACCGGCGCAGCCGCCCGCCGCGCGCGTAGTCGTTGCGCTTCTCGATGAAGACCACGAAGTCGATGGCCCCCGCGATCAGCATGTGCGTGGCCTCGACCGGCAGCCGCTCCTCCGACTGGATCGCGTAGGTGGCGATGCGGTTGAACACCTCCACCGACGAGTTGGCGTGGATGGTGGACAGCGAGCCGTCGTTGCCCTGCGTCATCGCGTTCAGCATGGTGACGATCTCGTCGCCCAGCACCTCGCCGACGATCACCCGGGACGGGTTCATCCGCAGCGACCTGCGGACCAGCTCGGCCATCGAGATCTCGCCCTGGCCCTCGGAGTTGGGCAGCCGCTGCTCCATCGCCACCACGTTGGGATGCAGCTCGGGGAAGGCGTCCAGGCCCAGTTCCAGCGCCCGCTCCACGGTGATCAGCCGCTCGTTCGCGGGGATCTCGTTGGCCACCGCGCGCAGCAGCGTGGTCTTCCCGGCGTTGGTGGCTCCGGCGATCATGATGTTCTTGCGGGCGTGCACGGCGGCGCGGAAGAACTGCCCCACCTCCGGGCTGAACGTGCCGTTGCCGACCAGGTCGGACAGGAACACCTTGCCGAGCCTGGCGCGCCGGATCGACAGCGCGGGGCGCACCGTCACGTCCATCACCGCCGACAGCCGGGACCCGTCGGGCAGCCGCAGGTCGAGCTGCGGGTTGGCGCTGTCGAACGGGCGGGACGACAGGCCGCTGTAGGCGGCGAGGATCTGGATGAGCTCGACCAGTTCCTCGTCGCTCTCGGCCACCGGCTCGGCCATGACCTCGCGGCCGTCCGCGTACCCGATGAACACCCGGTCACAGCCGTTGATGTCGATGTTCTCGATCTCGGGGTCCTCCAGCAGCGGCTGGAGGCGGCCCACCCCGAACAGCGCGGCGTGCACCCCGGCCGCCAGCGCCTCCTCCTCTTCGGCGTTGGGCGGACGCCGGCCCGCGGTGATCTCGCCGCGCGCGTACTCCTCCAGGACCTGACCGATCAGGGCGCGGGCGAACTGCCGCTCGTCCTCCGGGGTCATCGGGGGCAGCCCGGAGGCGGCGTCCAGCCGGCGCTGCTGGGCGAGGCGGTCGCCGACCTCCTGTCGCAGCCGCTTGACCAGGCCGTGATCCACCTAGCGCCTCCCCTCCTGGTACTGGGGTCCCTGCTCCTGGTACGGCCGCGCGGGCGCGCGGTGTTTACCGCTCGGACCGTTCACCTGCGCGGGCGGCTGCGACTGCTGGTCGGGCGGTTGCGCTTGCTGCGGTTGAGCGGCCTGCGCGTACCAGAGGGACGGGTCCTGCGCGGTTTGCGGGGCTTGGTCCGGCGGAGCTTGCACTTGCGAGGCTTGGCCTGGTGGGGCTTGTGCGGGCAAGGCTTGGACTTGCGGGACGGGCTGCGCGGGCTGCTGGACGGGCTGGAGGTCCTGGACGGGGGTGAGCCCGCCGACGAGCGTGGCGGCGACCTCGCGGGCCGAGCGGATGAGGAGCGAGCGGTCGAGGCGTCCGCCCCAGCGTCCCGACAGCAGTTCGGCGCCCTTGGGGTCGAGCGCCAGTCCGCCCAGCACCCGGGCGCCGGTGATGATCCGGCCGACCTCGGCGATGGAGGAGCGGAAGTCGCGCGGGTCGGCCAGCACGACGATGCCGATCGGCGGGCCCCCGTTCAGCTCCGACGACAGCGCCGCCACCCGTTCCCGCAGGTGCGCGACCTGCTCCAGGGTGGCGCGGGTGAACAGGACGATCAGGTCGGCCTCGCGCAGCAGATCGTTCAGCGGGGTGCCGGCGCCGAGGCGTCCGCAGTCGGCGAGCACGTCCACCGGCGCGAGCGAGGCGAACGCCCGGCCGAGCGGCCCCCACAGCCAGGTCATGCCCTGCGCCTGTTCCGCGTTGGTGATGCCGACCAGCACGTCCAGCCCGCCGACCAGCCGCTGGCAGTGCTCGGCGATCTGCTCGGGACGCAGCCCGCGGCGGGCGGTCGCGGCCAGGCTGAGCAGGCCGCGGGACGGGTTGAGCATGCCGCCTTCACGGGACGCGTCCTGGGCCGTGCCGGGCGCGGCGGACGCGGCGGCGGGCAGCCGGTAGACCAGGTCGCCCCCCGCCTGGTCGCACTCGGCCACCAGGACCGGGCGCGGCCAGACCGCGCCGAGCGCGACGGCGGCCGTCGTGACGCCCGGCGCTCCCTTGTCGGCCGCGAGCGCGATGAGTGCCACGGTCAGTTACCACCCGTACCGGACGTCGGGTTGCGGTTGCCCGGCTGGAGGCCGGCGCCGGGACCGCCCTGGTCGCCGCCCTGACCGCCTTGCCCGTTCTGCCCGTTGCCCGGCGGCGGGCTCTGCGATCCGGCGCCAGGTGTCGGCGAGTCCTCCGGCGGCGGAGGCGTGGACTGGCCGCCGGCGGACGGGAGCCTGGTGCCCTCGGGGATCAGCGCGACCGCGATCGCCCCGGCCGAGGCGGCCTGGGCCACCTGCGGCGCCTCGGAGGGCGCCACCGCCACGTCCACGCTCGTCTGGTCGCCGCGCAGCCGGTTGGAGTCGACCGCGCCCTGCGACATCCCGACGACGATCGCGTCCGCCGACAGCAGCGTGCCCGCGCGGGGCCCGCCGCCGGTGCCGCCGCCGACCGCGTACAGGCTGACGCGCTTGCCGGTCTGGAGGCCGCGCGCGGGGAACTGGCCGGGTTTGAGCGCGAGCCCGACCACGACCCGTCCCTTGGCGGCGTCGTTGGTGCGGCTCACCATCGCGTTGGTGAGCAGCGCGCCCGGCACCAGCGGGACGGCGGCGTAGGTGCGGATGACCTCGCCGCGCTCCGACCAGTTGATGTAGTAGTCGGCACCGGTATCGCTGACCTGCACCTCTTCGAGGGCGCTGAGCGGGATCGGCTGCCCGGCCGCGACCGGCTGCGCGATCCGGATCGCCGACACCCGCTGGCCGCTGGCCATCACCAGGTACGCGCTGGTCAGCGCGCCGCCGAGGATGAGCAGCACGGCGAGCGCGGCCAGGGCCGGCTTGCGCTCGCGCGGCGCCACCGGAAGCCGTTGCCCGCCCGAGGCGCCCAGCCCGGACCGGCCGAGCCCGTCCGCGCCGCCCTGGCCGGGCGGGGTGGTCGCCACGCCGCCCGAGACGGCCGACTGGTTGGACTTCATCGCACTGCCCACGAACTCCCTTCCGCCCCCGCAGGCACTCGCCTCTGCGCGATCCCCGCTGTATCGGGCGATCCATGCTTGCGGTGCCGGAGAGGCCGCGTCAATGGATTCGCGAAGGTCCGCCTCGGCCGTCACCCCCCGCACGCCGTTGACCAGGGGGTACGGCGACCACTTCCGTTCTTACGGAACGTCACGGAAATCACTGACAGGGTTGTTGAATTCTTCGTTGTCACGTTCGTTCCGTCACAGGAGTGCTCTGCCGTCACATCAGTTCGGAACCGGCCTCCCGGGCGCGGCGGCGCGGCACGGTGGAAAACGTCGATGCCGCCCGCCGCCGGGGCCCGGTCCGCATAATGAGCCGTGACCCGGGCGGGGCGACAGGAGGGCATGCATGCGGATCTCGCTCACGGCGCTGACCGGCCGCGGGCCCAGGGATGTCGTGATCGACGTCGGTTCCGAGGCGACCGTCGGCGGTGTCGCCCGGTCCCTTTTCGCCGCTTTGGACGGCAAAGGTGGAAACTCGTCACCGAACCCGCGGTCAGAACCCTTGAAGCCGCGCTTTTCGAAGGACGGCCTTTCCCGGCTCGCGGCGGAGCGCGCCATCGCGAACGGCGCCGAGCAGCGGCCGCTCTGGGTGGAAGGCCGGATGCTGGACCCGCAGGCAAGGGCCGTACGGGAACTGCGGGACGGCGCGGTCGTCGCCGTGGAGCAGCGCGCCGCCGCGGCGACCGTCCTCGCCGAGCCGACCGGCCTGGTGGAGGTACGGGTGGTGTCGGGCCCCGCGGCGGGATCGGTGCACCGGCTCGGCTTGGGCACCGCCACGCTCGGCTCGGGTGACGGGGTGGACATCATGGTCGCCGACCCCGGTGTCCCCGCCCGCTCTCTGCGCGTCACCGTGGGACGCGAGACGGTGGAGGTCGAGCCGTCCGCGCGTACGGCCGGTTCCGGGGCGCTGCTGGACGGGCGGCCGTTCACGTCCATCACTCCCTGGCCGGTCGGCGGCATGCTGGCGGTCGGGTCGAGCATCCTCACGCTCGCGCCGAGCGCCGCCGCCGACACGCATCTGGAGCCGCTGCCCGAGGGCGGTCTGGCGTTCAACCGCCCGCCCCGCCTGAACCCCGCCGGGCGGGCGCGCCGCCTGGAGGTGCCCAAGCGTCCCGAACGCAATCCGCGTGAGCGGCTGCGCCTGTTCGGAGCACTGCTCTTCTCCGCGTTCGGACTGGTCATGGCGTTCGGTATGGGGCAGTGGTGGTGGGCGCTGTTCGCGCTGGCCTGGCCGGTGATGACGGTCGGCGAGTGGGTCGCCGACCGGATCCACGGCCGCACGTCGTACAAGAAGGCGCTCAAGGAGTACCGGCGCAAGGCGGCGGAGTTCGGCGGCCGGCTGGAGCGGCTGCGCCAGGAGGACCAAGCCGAACGCCGCGCCGCGCACCCCGACCCGGCCGAGGTCCTGCTCACCGCGACCGGACCACGGCGTCGCCTATGGGAACGTCGCATGGGAGACGGCGACACACTGCACCTGCGCCTCGGCCTCACCGACATGCCCGCGCGCATAGAACTCGTGGGCGGCGGCCCCACGGGCGATCCCGATCATGACGAGGTTCAGGTCCCCACGGCGCATCTCGTGCCGGTCGCGCTGCCTCTTCCAGAGCTGGGCGTCATCGGCCTAACGGGGCCGCGGCATGCCTCGCGCGCGCTTGCGCGATGGCTGGTCGCCCAGGCCGCCGTACTACACAGCCCGCGCGACCTGGCCATCGTCGTCCTCAGCTCGGGCGCGGAGGCCGGGGACGAGTGGAACTGGGTGCGCTGGCTGCCGCACTGCGCGCCACGCGAAGGCGAAGAGTGCATGGCCCTGGTCGGCACCGACCCCGAGTCCGTCGCGCACCGCATCACCGAACTCGCCATGCGGGTGACGGAACGCCGTCGGACCGCCAATGCCGCGTCCGGTTTCCTGGGGCAGGGCAAGCCCCCCGAGGCGGTGCCGTACAACGTCCTGGTCGTCCTGGACGGGGCCCGCGCGCTGCGCCGCATGCCGGGCATGCCCATGCTGCTCTCGCGCGGCCCCGAGTACGGGGTGTACGCGATCTGCGTGGACGACGAAGAGCGCCTCCTGCCCGAGGAGTGCACGGCCGTCGCCGCCTGGGAACCCGGCAGCGACGTCACGCTGCGCCTGCGCGGGCAGGGACTCGACGTGCTGGGATCCGTCCTGGCCGACCAGGTGTCCCCCGCGTGGACCGACCGCGTCGCACGCGCACTCGCCCCCGTCCGGGACGTGTCGCGTGAGGACGCCGCAGAGGCCATCCCGTCCCATGTCCGGCTCCTGGACCTGCTGAACATGTCCGAGCCCACCGCGGAGCACGTGCTGGGCTCCTGGGCCCGTACGGGGGGACGCACCACGCGTGTGCCCGTCGGCGTGAGCACTGACGGCACCCACTTCATCGACCTGCGCGCCGATGGCCCCCACGGGCTCATCGCGGGGACCACGGGCGCGGGCAAGTCCGAGCTGTTGCAGACCCTCATCGCGTCCCTCGCCGTGGCGAACCGCCCGGACGAGATGACGTTCGTCCTCATCGACTACAAGGGCGGTGCCGCGTTCAAGGACTGCGCCCGGCTGCCCCACACCGTCGGCATGGTGACCGACCTGGACGGCCACGCCACCGAGAGAGCACTTGAGTCGCTGTCGGCCGAGCTGCGCCGCCGCGAGGAGATGCTGCTGGAGGCAGGTGCCAAGGACATCGACGACTACAACGACCTGCGCGCCTCCAATGAGACCTTGGGGTCGATGCCGCGTCTCGTCCTGGTCATCGACGAGTTCGCCGCCATGGTGGCGGAGCTGCCCGACTTCGTCGCGGGCCTGGTGGACATCGGGCGGCGAGGACGTTCGCTAGGAGTGCACCTCATCCTGGCCACGCAACGCCCTGCCGGGGTCGTCACCGCGGACATACGAGCCAACACCAACCTGCGTATCGCGCTGCGCGTCACCGACCCTGACGAGTCCACGGACGTCCTGGACTCCCCTGAGGCGGCGCAGATTTCCAAGGCGATCCCTGGGCGGTGCTACGTGCGTTCGGGTGCCTCCGAGCTGCACGCCATGCAGTCGGCCCGCGTAGGGGGACGTCGTCCCGGCGCGGTAGTGGAAGAGCGCCCCACCGTCCTGCCCATGCCATGGCAGGGCCTGGGGCACCCGCTGCCTTCACCGCGCGAACCCGCCGACGACACGATGGTCACGGACCTGGCCGTCCTCGTCCAGGCGGTCGACGAAGCCGCCCGGCGTGCCGGTATAGGGCGCCAGCCATCCCCTTGGCTCACCCCACTGCCCGAGCAGGTGCGGCTAGAGCCGCGCACGGCCGCAGGTGGGTCAGTCGTGGACGTACCGGCCATCACCTTCGGCATAACCGACCTCCCCGCCGCGCAGAGCCGCGAACCCCTGATCCTCGACATCGCCAACGGCGGCCACCTCTACGTGGCGGGCTCGGCCCAATCGGGCCGTTCCACCGCGCTGCGCACCATCGCCGGTTCCTTGGCGGGAGCGTGCTCGCCGTACGACGTCCATCTGTACGCCATCGACTGCGGCGCCAACGCGCTCGTCCCCCTGGTGGCGCTCCCCCACTGCGGTGCCGTGGTGACGCGCGACCAGATCGACCGCTGCGAACGCCTGCTGACCGCGCTGTCCTCCGAGGTCGCCCGCCGCCAGCAGCTCCTGGCCGAGGCGGGCTTCGCGTCCCTCAACGAGCAGCGCGCCGCCGTGGCCGCCACCGACCGGCTCCCCTGGATGGTTCTGCTGCTCGACCGCTGGGAGGGCTTCCTGGGGGCGTTCGAGCACTACGACTACGGTCGTCTGGTGGACGCCATCCTGCGCCTTCTGCGGGAGGGCGCGTCCGTGGGCCTGCGCGCCGTCTTCACCGGCGACCGTTCCGGGCTCACCGGCCAGGTCTCCACAGTCTTCGACCGCCGTCTCATCCTGCGCATGTCCGACCCCAACGACTACGGGTACGCGGGCATCCAGGAGAGGCAGCTCCCCGCCGCGATGCCGCCGGGCCGCGCCTTGGAGATCTCGTCACCGGGGCAACCTTTGCGCGAATCGCAGATCGGCCTGCTCAGCGACGATCCGTCCGGCACGTCCCAGATATCGGCGCTCCAGGAGATAGCCCGCTCCTGCGTCACCCGCTACGGGCGCCTCCCACGCAGGCAACGCCCCATCCGCGTAGACGAACTGCCGGTCCGCGTGACCTATCGCGAGGCGATGGCGCTGGACCCCGACTTCCTCGCCCCCTCCGCCCTTTGGGCCCTGGTAGGCGTAGGCGGAGACACCCTGACCCCCATCGGGATCGACCTTCTCAACGAGGGCCCGGGCTTCGTGGTCGCCGGCCCACCCCGTTCCGGACGCTCCACCACACTCCGCACGATCGTGCACTCCCTCCTGGACCCGGCCGTCGCCGGTGGCCTCGTCCCCGTAGTCCTCATCACGCCACGCCGCTCCCCCTTGCGCACACTCGCGGGACGCCCGGGCGTTCTCGGCGTTCTCACGTCCGACTCCACGCCCGACGACCTCCTCGACACCCTCGGCGGCGAACACCGCTACGCGGTGGTGGTCGACGACGCCGAACTGCTGGACGAGACCGACCTGGACGACGCCCTGTGCGACATCCTCCGCAGCGCCCGCGACGGCGAGCACGCGGTCGTCATCGGCGGCACCACACAGGACCTGGGACGCGGCTACCGGGGCTTCCTCTCCGACACCCGCCGCTCCCGTTCCGGCGTCCTGCTGTCCGTCGACTCCCCGGACGACGGCGACCTCTTCGGCCTCCGCCTCCCCCGCAACGCGTCCCTGGCGGGCCCCACCGGCCGCGGCCTCTTCGTCGCCACGGGCACCACCACCGGAATCCAGGTCGCCCTCCCACCCACCGAAAACCATATTGATCAGTGATCTTCTGACTTGCCTGACCTGCATTTTTGTTGACAACCAGTCAAACACCCACCGACCTCGCACATGGCCGGATCCGGCCAGCACTTCCCGCCTCTGAAACAATTCCCGGTGCCCGTCGTATACCGGAGTGAATCACGCGATCGGTGAACCCCGCCTTGCACCGAACATCACACGACGAGAAGGCGGAAC
>NZ_JBIMPP010000090.1:0-28559 GCF_043906805.1 Actinomadura sp. SCN-SB
CTGGGCGCCGTTCGGGGCTGGGGTTGTCGGCTGGGGTGGTTGCGAGATGTCGCTCGCAACCTGTCCGTGGTCGGGGGAGGGGCGGCGCGGGGGTCAAAATTCTTGGGGTGTGGGCTTTGGGCATGGTGCTGTGGATAGACTGACGCGACCTTTCGCCCGAGGGCCGGCCGTCCCGTTCCGGGGTTGTGTTGCACCGGCCGGGCGAGCGCCGGCCGGACGCCGGTCAACGGCAGAACGCACCCAGCGAGCGGGAAGTATGCAGTCACCAGCTCAGAAGAAGTCCATCACCGGCACGCTCCTCAACCTGCTCGGCAGCGGCAAGAAGGGCACGCCCGCCGCGCCCGCGTCGGGTGACGGCGAGATCGTCCAGCCGGCGGCCGGTGAGGGCGCCCTGGAGAACCACCTCGGCGGCGACGAGGCGCGCAACTACCGCAAGTACGAGTACGACATGGTCGCCCCGCATGTGGGCCGTTCGCTGCTGGAGATCGGGTCCGGTCTCGGGCACTTCTCCGAGCAGTTCGCCGGGCGGCTGGACTACCTCGCGGTCAGCGACAACGACCCGTACTGCGTGGGCGAGCTGCGCAAACGGTACGAGGGCGACGACGACGTCGAGGTCCTCCACCTGGAGCTGCCCGCCGAGGTCGGGATCCGGCAGAAGGTGGACACCGTCGTCATGATGAACGTGCTGGAGCACATCAAGGACGACGTGCAGGCCCTGCGCGACCTGGCCGCCGTCACCAAGCCGGGTGGCCGCATCGTCATCTGGGTTCCCGGCTACATGCAGCTGTACGGGGACTTCGACCGCAAGGTCGGGCACGTCACCCGCTACACGCCGGCGACCCTCGGCGCGACCGTCCGTGAGGCGGGGCTGCACGCCGAGGTGCTCAAGCCGATCAACTTCCTGGGCGGGATCGCCTGGTGGGTGGCCGTCCGCCGGGGCGGCGCCGGGTATCCCGACCCGCGCCTGGTCAAGATCTATGACCGTACGGTCGTGCCGCTGACCCGGACCATCGAGCGGGTCGTGCGGCCCCCGTTCGGCCAGACCGTGTTCTGCGTGGCGCGCGTCCCGGGCTGATTTCCCGGAGAACCACGGATGTCCGCCGGGTGTCCGTGCGGAAGAGTTGGGCGTGGCCCGAGGGAAGGGAATCGCCCCTCCGAGCGGTGGAATACCGCGCCCTTTCCGTGGGCCGACCACTGAAGATTCCCGTGTGGTCCGAGACCCGGCGGCGGGGGTCCGGGAGGGGAGATCCCCGCCGCCGGGTTCAGTCGGCGGCGAAGAGGGCCAGGCGGTGGGCGACCGCGGCGGCCTCGCCGCGGCTGGTCACCTTCAGCTTGGCCAGGATGTTGGAGACGTGCACGCTGGCGGTCTTCGTGGAGATGACCAGCGTCTCGGCGATGTCGCGGTTGCTGTGGCCCTCCGCGAGAAGCCGCAGCACCTCAAGCTCGCGCGGGGTCAGGCCGAGCGGGGCGGTGTCGTCACGGCGGCGGACGCGGCGCGCCATGGCCTCGATCCGCTCGCACAGCGGTCCGGCCCCCAGGTCATGGGCCGCCTTGGCGGCCCGTTCCAGGCGTTGCCCCGCCCCCTCGTGGTCGCCTGAGGCCAGCGCCGCCTCGCCCGCGCCCAGGAGAGCCTCCGCCATCGGGTACGGGCGCTTCAGCGCCTCCCACGCGGCCGCGGAGGCGTCCCACGTGGCCAGGGCGCGCTCGCCGCGCACGCGGGCCGCCTGGGCCTCAAAGGCCAGCCGGTGCGCCTTCTGGGCGGGGCCGCTGGTGCTGAGCCCGGCGGCGCGCGACTCGATCTTCGGGAACGCGGGCTCGCCGTCGATGGTGGCGGCGTCGCCCAGCTCCGCGCAGGCGGCGGCGCCGGTCACCAGCACCGGCCAGGCGTAGCGGGCGTCGTCCGGCAGCCCCGGATGGGCGATCACGTCCCGCACCGCCTCCAGCGCCGCGTCGGGCCGTCCCTGGGCCATCCGCAGCCGCGCCTCCAGCCGCACGGTGGAGAAGAAGTCCTGGGCCTTCTTCCACGGCATCTTCCGATGCGTGATCTCCCGGGCCGACGCCAGCCGCTCCTCGGCGGTGTCGAGGTCGCCACGGCACAGCGCGATCTCCCCGTCCAGGACGAGCAGCGAGGTACGGGTGGCGAGCGCGGGATCCTGCTCCAGCGACTGCCGCAGGATCGTGCGGGCCTCGTCCCAGTGGCCCAGCGACACCAGCGGCTCGGCCCTGTTGATGGACAGGATCGTGCCATGGGTGCGGGCCACGCCGTGCTCGCGCGCCACCTCCATGCCGAGGCGTGCGACCTCGGCGGCGTCCTCGTGCCGCCCGACGCCCTCCAGGAAGTGCGACTTGATGACGGCGAGACGCAGCTGCGCCTGGAAACTCCCGGCCTGGTCGGCGAGCTCCTCCACCTCGCGCAGCCTCGGGCCATCACGGTCGTAGTCGATGTCGACGCAGAACAGCGTGGTGCGGGCGTTCACCTCGGCGGTCATCGACCCGATCTGGCGGGCGATCCGCAGCGACTCCTCCGACGCCTCGCGGGCCGTCCGGATGTCGGTGGACAGGCGCACGTACGTGGCCAGCGTGGCCAGCACGCGGGAGCGCAGCTCGGTGGGCGGCTCGGCCGGCAGGCAGGCCGCGGCCTCCCGCAGATCGTCGACGCAACGGGACCGGGCCGTCTCGTAGTACATCCGGCCGCGCAGCTCCAGCAGCGCGGCGCGGCGCGGCGCCTGGTCCTCGCCGGTGCCCACGGCGCGCAGCGCGGCGCCGGCCAGCTTGATCCCGCGGTCGAACTCCCCGGCCAGGTCGGCGGTCGTCGCGGCCTCCTCCAGCACGTCGACATGCCCGGCGCCGATGCGCTCCTCGGCGTCCGGCACGCGCTCCCACAGCTCCAGGACGCGCAGGAGCATCGCGAGCTTCTCGGCGTACGCCAGCGTCTTGTGCGCCTCGGCGGCGGCCCGCCATGAGCTGACCAGCGCCCAGGTGGCGTCGTGCGCCGAGTACCAGTGGTGGCTCAGCTCCACCCACAGGCGCCGCGCCGGCACGAGGCCCGGATCGTTCTCCAGGGTCTCGGCGTAGCGGGTGTGCAGGCGGGTGTGCTCGCCGGGGAGCAGGTCCTCGTGGATCGCCTCGCGGATCAGGGCGTGCCGGAACGCGTACCCGTCGCCGTCCACGACCAGCACGTTCGCGGCGACGGCCGGTCGCAGCAGCCGGGTGAGGCGGGGTTCGTCCAGCCCCGACACGGCGGCCAGCAGCGCGTGCTCGATGCGGGTGCCGCCCCCGCTGGCGTCGCGCAGCACCTCCTGCGTCTCCTCCGGGAGCCGCTGGACGCCCGCGAGGAGCAGGTCGCGCAGTGACTCGGGCAGCTCGGCGTGCCTGCCGTCCTCGCTGCCGTCCTCGCTCTCCAGCAGGAACTCGACGAACAGCGGGATGCCCTCGCTGCGGGCGTAGATCCGGTCCACCAGCGGCGGCGGGGGCTCGGCGTCCATCGCCCCGGCCACCAGCCGCGCGACGTCGGCCTTGGAGAGCCGGGTCAGTTCGAGCCGCCGTACCCGGTCGAGCCGTGCCAGCTCGGCCAGCAGGGGCCGCAGCGGGTGGGCGCGGTGCAGCTCGTTGGTGCGGTAGGTGACCACGATCAGCAGCGGCGAGCCGCCGGCGTTGCGGATCAGGAACGCCAGCAGCTCGCGGGTGGACTGGTCGGCCCAGTGCGCGTCCTCGATCACCAGCACCACGGGGCCGCGCTCGGCCAGCCGCTCCAGCAGGGTCAGCACCAGCTCGAACAGCCGGGCCCGCTCCTCCGCGGACGCCTCGTCGGACTCCGGCTCGCCGAACTCGGGCAGCAGCCGGGCCAGCCCGGAGGTGTCGGCCCGCGGCAGGAGACCCGCGACCCCTTCGATGCCGATGTCGCGGACCAGCTCGCGCAGCACGGTGGTGAACGGGGTGAACGGCAACCCGTCCGATCCCAGCTCAAGGCATCCGCCGGCCAGGAGCCGAGCGCCCTTCTCCCCGAGGCGGGCGGCGAACTCCCGGATCAGCCGGGTCTTGCCGACACCGGCCTCGCCCCCGATCAGCACCGCCCCCGGAGCGCGCGACAGCGCGTCCTCCAGGTCGTCCAGCTCGGCCGTCCGGCCGACCATGAGGGACGGCATCGCGCGTATGCTCACGCCGTCAAGCATGCCAAACCCGTCGGACATTCCTGTCCTGATTTTTACCGGTCATGCCGTGAAACCGGTGGTCAGCCCGGATTCATCCGCCAGGTCTGGCCCCGGTGCTCGTCCAGTCCGGGCACCGGGCCGGGCGGCAGCGGCGGGTGCACGGTGGTGCGGACGGGCACGCCGACCGTGCCGTCCGCGATGACGCCGCGGGCCTGGAAGTGCCCGTGCGCCATCATCTCGGCCCGGGTCAGCACCGGCGCCACCGGCGCGCCCGCCGGGTAGAGCAGGTCGATGGCCTCGTCCCTGGTGAGCCGGGAGATCGCGGCGGCCACCGCGGCGTCCAGCTCCCGCACCCGCGCCAGCCGCTCGGGGAACGGGAGGTCGGCGTGCTCCACCAGGCCGAGCGCGCGGCAGGTCGCGGCCCACAGCCGCTGCTCCGACACCACCCCCAGGGTGATCTTGCCGCCGTCCTTGGTGGTGTAGACGCCGTACCCGGGGACCGGGGCGCCGGGCTCCCGGCGGCGCTCACGCGGCTCGGGGACGGTGCCGACCCAGTGCGCCAGGACGTCGGCCATGCCGAGGTCGATATGGTCGCCGAGGCCCGTCGACCGTGCCTTCAGGCAGGCCGCCGTGATCGCGAACGCGGCCATCGTCGCCGCCGCCATGTCGGCGACGGGCAGCTCGTCCACGTCCGGCGATCCGGCCTCGGGCGGCATCGCCCCCGTGTAGGCGCGGTAGTTGACGTCGTGCCCCGGCAGCGCCGACAGCGATCCGTGCGCCCCGTATCCCGACAGCGAGCAGTAGACCAGCCCGGGGTTGAGGGCCAGCACCGCCTCGTGCCCGACCCCGAGCCGGTCGGCGACGCCGGGACGGTAGCCCTCCACGAAGACCTCGGCCCCGGCGGCGAGCTCCAGGCAGCGGGCCCGGTCGGACGGGTCCTCGAGGTTCAGGACGATGCCGCGCTTGTGCTGGTTGAGCAGGTCGAAATGGCTCGGGAAGGCGCGCATCGGCTCGCCGCCCGGCGGCTCCACCTTGATCACGTCGGCGCCGAGCTGGGCGAGGAGCTGGGTGGCGTACGGCCCGGGCCGCCACATCGTCAGGTCCAGCACCCGCAGCCCGTCCAGCAGCGCCATGGTCCCACTCCCGCTCCCGCTGATCGTGACCACGCTCACCCCCCGCGCCCCGCCTCGTCAAGGCGGTCCGGACGCCGGAACGGTCACGCTTTCGCCGTTCCTTGGCGCTCTGTTGACGTGCCGTCCAGTCCGGGGGACGCTGACCGGGGTAGAACGGGATTCTGCGAGGTCAGAGCCGGTGGAGGTGGTCGGAATCCGATTCTCCCTCTTCTACGAGCACCAGCTGCCCCGGCCGTGGGACGACGGCCAGGAGCAACGGCTCTACCGGGACGCGCTCGAACAGATCGAGATCGCCGACCGGGTCGGGTTCGACCACGTGTGGGAGGTCGAGCACCACTTCCTGGAGGAGTACAGCCATTCCTCCGCGCCGGAGGTCTTCCTCGCCGCCGCGTCCCAGCGGACCGAGCGGATCAGGCTCGGCCACGGGATCGTCCAGCTCCCGCACCAGGTCAACCACCCCGCGCGGGTGGCCGAGCGCATCGCCACGCTCGACCTGGTGTCCGGCGGGCGGGTCGATTTCGGCACCGGTGAGGCCAGTTCGGGCGCCGAGCTCGGGGGCTTCGGGGTCAAGCGCGCCGACAAGCGCGCCCAATGGCAGGACGCCATCGACGCCATCACGCGGATGTTCGTCGAGAAGCCCTTCGCCGGCTGGGACTCGCCGTTCCTGACGATGCCGCCGCGCAACGTGATCCCCAAGCCGGTCCAGCGGCCGCACCCGCCGCTGTGGGTGGCCTGCTCGCGGCGCGAGACCATCCATTTCGCCGCCCGCAACGGCATCGGCGCGCTGTCGTTCTCGTTCGTCGAACCCGAGGACGCCGGTGTGTGGGTGGACGAGTACTACCGGCTGATCGAGTCCGAGGAGTGCGTCCCGGCCGGCTTCGCGGTCAACCCGAATGTCGCCGTCGTCCTGCCGATGATGCTGCACCGTGACGAGGCCATCGCGATCGACCGCGGTATCGACGGCGCCCATTTCTTCGGTTTCGCGCTCGCGCACTATTACGGCAACACGCCGCACGACCCCGGCCGCACGGACGTCTGGAGGCAGTTCCAGGAGCGCAGGGCCGCCCGGGGCTTCTCCCGCGAGCAGATCATCGCCAACGCCAGGTCCCTGAACGTCAACGTCGGCTCGCTGCGCGGCGCGGTCGGCACGCCCGACCAGGTGGCGGAGCTGATCGGCCGGTACGAGGCGGTGGGCGTCGACCACATCTCGTTCGTCTTGCAGGCGGGTCCGAACCGGCACGAGCACATCTGCGAGTCCCTCGAACTGTTCGGGTCGGCGGTCCTGCCGCGCTTCGCCGAGGGGCGGGAGGAACGCGAGGCCGCGAAGGCGGAGCGCCTGGCCCCCGCGATCGAGGCCGCGCTCGCCCGCCGCGCACCCGCGCGCGAGGTCGCGGCGGGCTACCGCATCGACGAATCCGCGGAAGTGGCCCGCGCCCGCCGTGCGCGCCGCCCGTCCGGTGTCCGCCCCGCCCTCGCCACTACGCGAAACGAGCTACGGGAAAGCGCGCGAAGACGCGCTCTCAAGGCCGTCCACCAGTTCGTCGGCAACCGTACCGACGCCCAACTGGAACGTCGTTTCGGCGCCGGTGCCCAGCGTCTCTTCTTCGCAGGGATGGCCCGCGCCTACGACCCTTCGGTCAAGCGCGGCTTCCAGGGCGAGCTGGAATTCCGGCTGTCCCGCGCCGACGGCGTCACCCTGGCCTGGACGATCGCGGTCTGCGACGGCCGGGCCCGGTCCCGCCCGGGGCCGGCTCAGAGGCCCGCCCTCAGGATCAGCACCGGCACGGCCGACTTCCTGCGCGCCCTCTCCGGCCACACCAACCCGGCCGCGCTGATCATGGACGGCCGTCTCAAGCTCACGGGCGACACCGAGCTGGCCCCGCGGGTGAGCGAGATGTTCGGCGGGCCCTCCCCCTACTGATCGGGCCGGACGCGTCTTGCGTTGGTCTCACCAACAAATTATTGTTGGTGGGACCAACGTAAAGGAGGGGTCATGCCCACGATCGACGTTCTCGACTCGACGATGTACTACGAGGAGTCCGGCGCCGGGGCTCCGTTCGTCTTCCTGCACGGCAACCCGGCGTCGTCCCGCATATGGCGCAAGGTGCTGCCCGCGTTCGGCGGGCCCGCCCGGTTGCTGGCGCCGGACCTGATCGGCATGGGGCGTTCCGGCAAGCCGGACGTGCCGTACCGCTTCGGCGACCACGCGCGATACCTGGACGCCTGGTTCGACCGGCTGGAGCTGGACGAGGTCGTGCTCGTCGGCCATGACTGGGGCGGCGCCCTGGGCTTCGACTGGGCCACGCGGAACCCCGGGCGCGTCCGCGGCGTGGCCTTCTTCGAGACGATCGTCAAGGAGATGTCGTGGAGCGATCTGGGGGAGGCGCCGCGCGCACGGGCGAAGGCCATGCGCGGGCCGGAGGGCGAGAAGCTGGTGCTCGACCAGAACTTCTTCCTGGAGTCCGCGTTCACCGGCGGCGTGCTCAACCCGCTGAGCGATGAGGAGCTGGAGCACTACCGGGCGCCGTACCCGACCCGCGAGAGCCGCCGCCCGATCCTGGAGTGGTCGCGTTCGCTGCCGCTGGACGGGGACCCCGCCGACGTGGCCGAAAGGGTCCGCCAGTACGGCAAGTGGCTGGCCGGCAGTGACGGCGTGCCCAAGCTGCTGCTCACCTTCGACTCGTCTCCCACCTTGCTGATCAAGCCGGGAGAGGAGCTGGCGGAGTGGTGCGCGGCCAACATCGCCGCGCTGGAGATCGAGCACTGCGGCCCGGCCGGGCACCATGCCGCGGAGGACCGGCCGGAGGCCATCGCCACGGCGATCACCGGGTGGGCCCGGAGGCACGGGCTGCTGGGCGGGTGACCGCCGGCACGGCGTGAGCCCGGTCATCGGGGACGTCCGCGCCGTTTGGTGTCATGGGGGCGCGTAGGTGATGCTTGGGGCGTGTCAACGGAGACTTTGAGCCCGGTGGGCGGAGCGGCCGAGCTGCGCGCCTTCCTGCACGGACTACCCGGCGTGGACCAGGTCGGCGCCGACGAGCGGGCGGCCCGGCTGGCGACCCGGTCCATCAAGACCTCGGCCAAGGCGCAGGCGATCGACCTGGCCATCTCGATGGTGGACCTGACCACCCTGGAGGGCGCGGACACGCCGGGGAAGGTGCGGGCGCTGTGCGCCAAGGGCGTCACCCCCGACCCCGGCGACCCCGAGGTGCCGAAGGTGGCGGCCATCTGCGTGTACCCCGATCTCGCCGGGGTCGCGGCCGAGGCGCTCAGGGGGACGGGGATCGGCGTCGCGGCCGTCGCCACCTCGTTCCCGTCCGGGCGGGCGCCGCTGGAGGCCAAGCTGGCCGACACCCGCGCGGCGGTCGGCGCGGGGGCGACCGAGATCGACATGGTGATCGACCGGGGCGCGTTCCTGGCCGGCGACTACCTGAAGGTGTACGAGGAGATCGTCGCGGTCAAGGAGGCGTGCGGCGACGCCCACCTCAAGGTGATCTTCGAGACCGGCGAGCTGGTCACCTACGACAACGTGCGGCGGGCGTCCTGGCTGGCGATGCGGGCCGGGGCGGACTTCATCAAGACCTCGACGGGGAAGGTGGCGCCGGCCGCGACCCTGCCGGTGACACTGATCATGCTGGAGGCGGTGCGCGACTTCCGCGACCTGACGGGACGCCAGGTGGGCGTCAAGCCCGCCGGCGGGATCCGCACCACCAAGGACGCGATCAAGTACCTGGTGCTGGTCAACGAGACCGCGGGCCCGGACTGGCTGACCCCCGAGCACTTCAGGCTCGGCGCGTCCAGCCTCCTGAACGACCTGCTGATGCAGCGCCGCAAGCTGGCCACCGGCGCCTACTCCGGCCCCGACCACTTCACGCTCGACTGACCGGGGGACCCATGGACTTCCAGTACGCACCGGCTCCCGAGTCACGTGCCGTCGTCGACATCCGCCCCTCGTACGGGTTGTTCATCGGCGGCGAGTTCGTCGACGGCCACGGCGAGCCGTTCAAGAGCATCGACCCGTCCAACGAGGAGCCGCTGGCCGAGATCGCCTGCGCGGACGCGGCCGACGTCGACCGCGCGGTGGCCGCCGCCCGCGCCGCCTACGACGGCGTCTGGGGCACGATGCCGGGCCGCGAGCGGGCCAAGTACCTCTACCGGATCGCCCGGATCCTCCAGGAGCGCTCGCGCGAGCTGGCCGTCCTGGAGTCGATCGACAACGGCAAGCCGATCCGCGAGTCGCGGGACGTGGACCTGCCCCTGGTGGCCGCCCACTTCTTCTACTACGCGGGCTGGGCCGACAAGCTCGGCTACGCGGGGTTCGGACCGGACCCGCGGCCCCTGGGCGTGGCCGGTCAGGTCATCCCGTGGAACTTCCCCCTGCTCATGCTGGCCTGGAAGATCGCCCCGGCGCTGGCGTGCGGCAACACGGTGGTGCTCAAGCCCGCTGAGACGACGCCGCTGACCGCGCTGGCGTTCGCCGAGATCTGCCGGCAGGCGGACCTGCCCCCGGGCGTGGTCAACATCGTCACCGGCGCGGGCGACACCGGCCGGGCGCTGGTGGAGCACGACGGCGTCGACAAGGTCGCGTTCACCGGGTCCACCGAGGTGGGACGGCGGATCGCGCGGGCGGTGGCGGGCACGCGCAAGAAGCTGACGCTGGAGCTGGGCGGCAAGGCCGCCAACGTGATCTTCGAGGACGCGGCGCTGGACCAGGCGGTCGAGGGCGTGGTCAACGGCATCTTCTTCAACCAGGGGCATGTGTGCTGCGCGGGCTCGCGGCTGCTCGTCCAGGAGTCGGTGGCGGACGAGCTCCTCGACCGGCTCAAGCGGCGCATGACCACGCTGCGCGTCGGCGACCCCCTCGACAAGAACACCGATGTGGGCGCGATCAACTCGGCCGAGCAGCTCGCCAGGATCCGCGCGCTGTCGGAGATCGGCGAGCGGGAGGGCGCCACGCGCTGGTCGCCGCCGTGCGAGCTGCCGCAGCGCGGGTTCTGGTTCGTCCCGACCGTGTTCACCGGGGTCGCGCAGTCGCACCGGATCGCACGCGAGGAGATCTTCGGGCCGGTGCTGTCGGTGCTGACGTTCCGCACACCCGCAGAGGCGGTGGAGAAGGCCAACAACACCCCCTACGGGCTGTCGGCCGGGGTCTGGACGGAGAAGGGCTCCCGCATCCTGTGGATGGCCGAGCGGCTGCGCGCGGGCGTGGTCTGGTCCAACACGTTCAACAAGTTCGACCCCGCGTCGCCGTTCGGCGGCTACAAGGAGTCGGGGTTCGGCCGCGAGGGCGGCCGGCACGGTCTGGAGGCGTACCTGAATGTCTGAGCGGAACCGGCTGGCCGTGCGCAAGACCTACAAGCTGTTCATCGGGGGCGCGTTCCCCCGGTCCGAGTCCGGCAGGTCGTACGTGGTGAACGACGCCAAGGGACGGTTCCTGGCGAACGCGTCCCAGGCGTCCCGCAAGGACCTGCGGGACGCCGTCACGACCGCGCGCAAGGCGTTCGGCGGCTGGTCGCGGCGCACCCCCTACAACCGCGGCCAGATCCTCTACCGCGTCGCCGAGATGCTGGAGGGACGGCGCGCGCAGTTCGTCGACGAGCTGCGCGCCGCGGGCGCGCAGAAGAACGCGGCGGTCGCGGAGGTCGACGAGGCCATCGACCGGTGGGTCTGGTACGCGGGCTGGGCCGACAAGCTCGGCGCGGTCACGGGAGCCGCCAACCCGGTCGCGGGCCCGTTCTTCAACTTCTCCACGCCCGAGCCCACCGGGGTCGTCGGGATCGCGGCGCCCGACTCGCCGCTGCTCGGCCTGGTGTCGGTGGTGGCGCCGGTGATCGTGTCCGGCAACACCTGCGTGGTGGTGGCCTCCGAGCCGGCGCCGCTGCCCGCGATCACGCTCGCCGAGGTGCTGGCCACCTCCGACCTTCCCGGCGGGGTGGTGAACCTGCTCACCGGGCGACGTGACGAACTCCTGCCCTGGCTTGCCTCGCACATGGATGTCAACGCGCTGGATCTCGCGGGCGTCTCCGAAAATCGGGTGCGCGAGCTGGAGGAGGCCGCCGCGGAGAACCTCAAGCGCGTGCTGCGTCCCGGCGCGGCCGCCGGAAACGGCGGCGTGGCAGGGGCTGCGGGCGCGCGCGACGACTGGACGGGCGATCCCGGAACGGCGCGGATGACCGCGTTCCTGGAGGTCAAGACGGTCTGGCATCCGGTGGGGGTCTGATCCTCGATCGGCGGAAAGTGTGTAGACCGTCACGATCTGTGGAATAGTCTCCCCGTAACTGATCATCACGGGGGGGAAGATCAGTGCCGACACAGAGGACATCGCGTACGGCGTCGGGCCGCGGAACGGCGGCGCGTACGACGGGCACCAAGAAGGCCAGGAAGACCACGAGTGCCGCGCAGACGGCGACGGCGCCGCGGACCACCGTCCGCCGGAGCACGGGCACCTCGTCCAAATCCACGGGCACGACCAGGCGCGCGAGCTCGTCCAGCCGGTCCGGTACGAGCCGGTCCGGTACGAGCCGCGCGAGCACGAGCAGGTCCAGGAGCGGCACGAGCCGTTCCGGGACGAGCCGGACGTCCGCGGCGCAGAGCCGTAGCTCCAAGGCGGCGGCCACCAAGGTCACCAAAGCGGCCAGCGAGGCCAAGTCGGCCGCCACCAAGATGAGGTCGGTGGCGACCAAGGCGACCTCCTCGGCCAAGGCCATGACGGCCATGACGAAGGCCATGACCACCGCCACCAAGGCGATGACCGACGCGTCACGGGCGATGAACGCCGCGGCCAAGGCCATCACCACGTCCGCTCCCGCCACCGGGCGGAGCACAAGGAGCACCACGTCCCGCTCCGGCGGGACACGCGGCACGTCCAGAAGCAGCGGGTCGCGCAGCACGACATCGCGCGGCACGACCTCACGCGCTCGCAGCACCGGCACGCGCGCCCGCAGCACGGGCACACGGAGCACGGGCACACGGAGCACGAGTTCGCGCAGCGGCACGCGCAGTTCGGGGACACGCAGCACATCCGGCACACGCGGCTCCGGGGCGAGAAGTCCTGGCTCTCGAAGCGTCACGGCGAGATCCAGTCCGCCCCGGAGGACCACCGCACGCGCCGAGTCCGCGGCACCGGCGTCCGAGATGCCGGCGCCCATGGTCGAGCCCAAGATGGAGCCCAAGACGGGCATGGAGGCGATGCGGTCTTCGGGCGGTAACGCCGGTTTCCTTTCGAGTTTCGCCAGCGGGCGCGACGAATCCTGAGCGCGGGAACCGGCGGCGAAGCCCCGTCCACAACCGTGGACGGGGGCGGGGCTTCGCCGGACATGCCCTTGAACGGCGCGGAGGCACGGCCGCACGGCGACGCCGAAGGCCACCTCCGGGAGGAACACCCGCGGGGCGGCATGGGCGACTACGGGCGGCGACTCCGGTTCGGCCACTATCTCGATCCGGGCGCCGGGACGGAGCCGGTGACCACGGCTCAGCGCGCGGACCGGCTGGGCCTGGAACTGCTCGGGATCGCCGACCGTCCGTACGACGGCCGGTGCCTGGACGCGCCCGCCCTGATGGCGACGGTGCTGGCCGCCGCCAGGCGGATCCGCGTGTTCCCGGCCGTGGCCTGCCTGCCGCTGCGCCCGCCCGTCGTGCTCGCCAAGACGATCGCGTCGCTGGACGTGCTGAGCGGCGGCCGGGTCGAGCTCGGCCTCGGCTGCGGCACGGCTCCGGACGGCGTCCGGTCGTTCGGTGGACGGTCCCTGCCCGCCGCCGGCGCGCGCGCCGCGCTGGAGGAGGCGGTGCTGGTCGTCCGGTCGATGTGGGACGGCGGCAACGGCATCCATTTCAGGGGCGAGCACTATCGGGTGGACGGGGCGAGGCCGGGTCCCGCACCGGCGCACCCGATCGGCGTGTGGCTCGGGGTGACCGGGCCGCGCTCGCTGGCCCTGGCCGGGCGGATCGCCGACGGCTGGATCGCGCTGTCGTCGCGGGTCCCGCCCGCGCGGCTGCCGGACGCGCAGCGCCGGATCGACGAGGCCGCCCTGGAGGCGGGACGCGACCCGGCGGAGATCCGCCGCGTCTACGTGCTGAACGGCTCCATCGACCGCGGCGCGGCACGGCGGCCGGAGCCGCGCGGCCTGCTGAACGGCGACCCCGTCCGCTGGGCGGACGAGATCGCCGAACTTGCCGTCGGGTACGGCGTGGACTCGTTCCTGTACGGGGGCGACCCCGCCGACCTGGAGGTGTTCGCGCTGGAGATCGTCCCGGAGGTGCGGGAGACCGTCGGGCGCGAGCGCGCGAGGTCGTGAGCCGTGCTCACATGCGCTCGGGCGTGGGCACGCCCAGCAGGTCGAGGCCGGTGACCAGCGTGCGCAGCGTCGCCGCCGCCAGCGCCAGCCGGGACGCCTTCGTCTCCTCGTCCGGGGCCTTCAGCACGGGGCAGTTCTCGTGGAACGCCGTGTACGCCGAGGCCAGATCGAAGATGTAGCCCGCGAGCCGGTGCGGCTCGGCGGTCGCGCCCGCCTGCTCCAGCACCGCGCCGAAGCCCAGCAGGTGCAGGGCCAGCGCCCGCTCGGTCTCGTGCCCGAGCACGATCGGGCCGTGCGCCTCCTCGGGCCGCAGCCCGCCCCTGCGGAAGATCGACCGGATCCGGGCGACGGCGTACTGGAGGTACGGGCCGGTGTTCCCGCGGAAGGCGATCATCCGGTCGAAGTCGAAGACGTACTCGCTGTCGCGGGCCGTCGACAGGTCGGCGTACTTGACCGCGCCGATCCCGACCGCCTCCACGATCGCGGCCCGCTCCTCCTCGCCGAGCGACTCCTCGCGCTCGATCTTGTCGTACTCCACCCCGGCCCGCTCGACGGCCTCGTCCAGCAGCTCGCTCAGCTTGACCGTGCCGCCGGCCCGGGTACGCAGGATCTTGCGGTCGGTGCCCAGCACGTTGCCGATCTCGGCGTGCTCGGCCGACACGTCGTCGGGCAGCCAGCCGGCCATCCGCGCCACCGCGAACACCATCTGGAAGTGCAGCGACTGCGGCGCGCCCACCACGTAGATCATCCGGTTGACCCGCTCGGTCTCGACCCGGTACTTCACGGTGGCCAGGTCGGTGGTGGAGTAGTTGTAGCCGCCGTCGCTCTTGCGCAGGATCACCGGCAGCGGCTCCCCGTCGCGGCCCTTGAACCCGGGCGGGAACACGCACAGCGCCCCGTCGCTGATCACCGCGATGCCGCGGGACTCCAGCTCCTCGGTGATCGGGCCGAGCATGTCGTTGTAGAAGCTCTCGCCCTTGATGTCGGCGTCGGTGAGGGTGATCCGCAGCCGCCGGTAGACGGAGTTGAAGTACCGCTTGGAGACGTCCACCAGCAGGTTCCAGAGCCGCAGCGTCTCGGGGTCGCCGGACTGGAGCGCGACCACCCGCCGCCTCGACCGGTCGGCGAACTCCTCGTCGGAGTCGAACTTCTGGCGGGCGGCCTGGTAGAACGCGGTCAGGTCGCTGACGGACGAGTCGTCCCGCGCGGCGGCCTCCTCGCCGAGGTCCAGCAGGTGCTCGATGAGCATGCCGAACGGGGTGCCCCAGTCGCCGATGTGGTTGTCCCTGATCACCTCGTGGCCCAGGAACTCCAGGATCCGGGCGATCGCGTCGCCCACGATCGTCGTCCGCAGATGCCCGACGTGCATCTCCTTGGCGACGTTGGGCGAGGAGTACTCGACCACGACCCTCTGGGGGGTCTCGGCGGGGGGCACGTCCAGCCGCTCGTCGTCCAGGACCCGCCGGGCCTGCGCCGCGATCCACTCGTCCTTGAGGGTCAGGTTGATGAAGCCGGGCCCGCTGACCTCGACGCCGGAGGCCACGTCGGCGACGTCCAGCCTGGCCACGATCTCGTTCGCCACCTCGCGCGGCGCGCGGCCCAGCCTCTTGGCCAGCGGCAGCGCCACGTTGGCCTGGAGGTCGGCGAACTGCGACGGCCGGATGACCGGGTCGGTGTCCGCGTACGACGGTCCGAAGGCGGCGGTCAGCGCGTCCTGGACCCGGGCGGCGAGTACGAGTTGCGGGTCGGGCATGTGCCAAGGTTATCGGCGCCGCGGCAGTGGACCCGACACATTCGCGAGGGATGTGATCAGCGTTCCGGGGGCTCGTCCTCGGACGCCTCCGGCGCCGCGTCGGGATCGGAGCCGCGCTCCCGCTCCTCCTTGTCGCGGCCCGTCAGGCGGCCGAGCCTGGACGGGGTGCGCAGGGCGCCGACCTGCTCGCGGATCCGCTCCACGATCCGCCCCGCCACCAGTTCCTCGGCGAGCAGGCAGGCGGAGGTGATCGCGCGTGCCCTGGACGCTCCGTGCGCGATGACCACCGTCCCGTTCAGGCCGAGCAGCACCCCGCCGCCGTAGGTCTCGGCGTCCAGCCGCTCTCTCAGCTCCAGCAGCCCGCGGCGCTGGAACAGCGTCCCGAACCTGGCGGCCCGGCTGCCGGACATGGTCAGCCGCAGCTCCTCCAGGGCCGCGCGGGCGGCGCCCTCCATGGTCTTCAGCGCCACGTTGCCGGTGAAGCCGTCGGCGACCACCACGTCCACCGCGCCGCTCAGCAGGTCGTGGCCCTCCACGTTCCCGGCGAACTCGATGCCCTGCTGCCCGCCGGACAGCAGCTCGTACGCCCGCCTGGTGGCCTTGTTGCCCTTGCCCGCCTCGGCGCCGATGTTCAGCAGGCCCACCCGCGGCCTGGGCAGTCCCAGCAGGATCTGCGCGTACGCGGTGCCCACGGCGGCGAACTGCACCAGCGTCTCGGGCTTCACGTCCACGGTGGCGCCGGAGTCCAGCAGCACGGTCGGACGGGGCCGCGTGGGCAGGGTCACCGCGATCGCGGGACGCATCACGCCCTGCTGCCCCTTGAGCCGCAGCCGCGCGGTCGCCACCACGCCCGCCGTCGTCCCGGCCGAGACCAGCGCCGACGCCCGCCCCTGCTTGATCAGGCGGCAGGCGATGGCGATGGACGAGCGCGGCTTGCGCCAGCCCGCCAGGGCGCCCTCGCCCATGTCCAGCGCCTCGTCGGCGTGCGCGATCGGGATCTCGCCGGCCGCCCCGTGGCGCTCCAGCTCGGCGCGGATCTGCGGGGCGCGGCCGACCAGCACCAGCCGGGAGCCGTGCTCGCGGACGGCCGCCACCGCCCCGGCGATGACCTCCTCGGGGGCGTGGTCGCCGCCCATGGTGTCCACCGCCACGGGCGCGAGCCGCCCGGCCGTGTCGGGCACGGCCTGCTCGGTACGGTCCGGCGCCGGGCGCGGGCGCCCGCCCGTGCCGATCATGGCGACTCCAAGTGGGTGAAAGGACGCGATGTGCCGGATGACGGCGGTTCATCGCATGCTAGGCGGTCCCTTCACCTGCCCGGACCGGCGGGTTGTGCTCGGGCGGGCGGGCCACGGAGTTCCGGGCGCGGTCAGCCCGTCTCGCTGCGGCAGTCGGCACCGAGGCAGCGGGCGTTCTCCACCACCGGTCGGCCGTCGATCAGGATCGTGAAGTGGTGCGTCTTGGTCTTGTCCTCGCCGGTGCCGATGACCTGGACGTCGCGCCGGTCGGCGGTCTTGCCCTTGCAGCCGGCGCGCAGCCTCAGCTTGGTCCAGCCCTCGATGTCGGTGCACTGCAACGCCGAGCCCAAAGCGATGCCGCGGCCGCGCAGTTCCTCGGTGGCGTTGGCGGCCAGCGCGTTGCGCAGCGCCGTCTGGGTCGGGTAGCGCAGTTCCCTGGAGTCGGTCAGCAGGAAGAAGGCGGTGGCGGCTATCGCCCCGGCCAGGCCGGTCGCGCCCGCCGCCACCACGCGTGTGCGGGTGATCTTCACAAGCCGTTTCGTCGCCACGGAAACGGGGCGGTATGCGGGACGTGCCCAGGTTTTCCGTTCCTCCGGGCGAGTCCTTGCCCGGAGGCGGGAGCCTGGGGAGGTCCGGCCGCGGGCTCATCCCAGCACCTCGGCGACGGCGTCGGCGATCGCGTCCGGCCGGTCGAGCTGGAGCATGTGCCTGGCCCCCGGCAGCTCGACCTGCCGTCCCCGCGGGCTCATCGCGGCCAGCAGGCGGTGCCCCCGCGACCACTCCCGTCCCCCGCCGGTGTCCCGGACGTCGCCGAGCGCCGTCAGCACGACCAGCGGGATCGGGGGGAACGGCCGCCGCTCGCGCAGCGCCGCCAGGTCGGTCGCCATCTCCCGGTAGGCGAACTCCTCGGCCACGATGGTGCCGAGCACGGTGCCGCGTCCGTACACGTCCCGGACCAGGCCCTTCGGTACGGTGTCGTCCCGGTCGCTGGCGAAGCCGAGGACGACGCGCCGTCCGGCGGGACCCGCCAGGCGGGCGAGCCGCGTCAGATCGAGGACGGCCGCGAGCGCCCTGGTCAGCGGGTGCAGCACGGCCGCCACCCGGGGCCGTCCGCGCGGGGCGTGCTCGTAGCTCGGATCGACGAGCACCATCCCGTCCACCAGCTTGGGACGCGCCCTGGCCAGCGCCTCGGCGGCGAACGCCCCCATGGAATGGGCCAGCACGGTGACCGGCGGGCCGGCGTCCTCCGCCAGCTCCGCCATGATCCGTACGTCGCGGCGCAGGCTCGGCGGCGCCTGCCCGGCGGGGCTCAGGCCCAGTCCGGGCCGGTCGTAGATCAGCACGCGGTGCGCGTCCCGCAGGAGCGCCACCGACGGGTCCCAGTCGAACCACGCGCCACCGAGCCCCGAGGTGATCAGGAGCGGGGGGCCGTCGCGGCGGCCGGTGTCGATCAGGTCGACCCGCTCGCCCGCCGCCTCGGCGAGGGTCGAGGTGTATCCGGTCCCGGTCATCGTGCCGCTCCTCGCCGTACCCGGAGTGCCGTACCCGGAGTGCCGCCGCCGTTCGCCGCGACCAGGGCGGGCCCTGTACGGCGGGCTTCAGCATAGGCACACTGGACGCGGAGAACGCCTCACATCCCGTAACCGCCAGGACCTGAGCCGGGGACCCGCGCCATCGTTCGTCCGATTTGTCAGATCTGCGGGTGACCAGCATCTTTGTTCTGGCATGCGGGTAGATATTCGTTATAAGGATGTTTGAACCGCTTCAAGGGGGGTGTGCCGGGCCAAAGCCATCACTATCCGTTATGCCCACGCTCCCGGCCACTCGGGTGCGAATCCCCGCTGACGTCAAGGAGACCCAACACGTGACACTGGTGAACGACGCGGCTCCCGCCCTGCGATCCTCCGGTCGTAATTTCCGCGCCTTCACGGCGAAGCACCTCGACGAGCTGACCGCCCGCGCGGGTCTGAGCGCCCGGGAGCGGTTGGAGATCCGGGCGGTCGCGACGGTGCTGCCGTTCCGGACCAACGCCTACGTCGTCGAGGAGCTGATCGACTGGTCGGCCGCTCCCGACGACCCGATCTACCGGCTGGTGTTCCCCAGTGCGGACATGCTCCCGGAGGCCGATGTCGCCCGGCTCTGCGACCTGCTGCGCCGCGAGGCGCCCAAGGCCGAGGTCGAGGCCGCCGCGCACCAGGTGCGGATGCGGCTCAACCCCCACCCGGCCGGGCAGATGGAACTGAACATCCCCAGCTTCGGCGACGGGAAGATCCCGGGGTTGCAGCACAAGTACGACGAGACCGTGCTGTACTTCCCCAAGCAGGGCCAGACCTGCCACGCGTACTGCACCTACTGCTTCCGCTGGGCGCAGTTCGTGGGCGAGCCGGATCTGAAGATGGCCGGCGACGACTCCGGCCGGCTGCGGGATTATCTGCTGGCCCATCCGCAGGTGACCAGCGTGCTGTTCACCGGCGGCGACGCCATGATCATGGGTGAGCCGGTGCTGCGGCGCTACATCGAGCCGCTGCTGGAGCTGGAGCAGCTGGAGTCGATCAGGATCGGCACCAAGGCGCTGGCCTACTGGCCGGCCAAGTTCGTCACCGACCCCGACGCCGAGGCCATGCTGCGCCTGTTCGAGCAGGTCGTGGAGTCCGGCAAGAACCTGGCCTTCCAGGCCCACTTCACCCATCCGCGCGAGCTGGAGCCGCTGGTGGTCACCGAGGCGGTGCGGCGCATCCGCGGCACCGGCGCGGTCATCCGCACCCAGGCGCCGCTGATCCGCACCATCAACGACGACCCCGCGGTGTGGAACACCATGTGGCGCGCGCAGACCCGGATGGGCATGGTCCCGTACTACATGTTCGTGGAGCGCGACACCGGCCCCCAGGACTATTTCGCCGTCCCGCTGGCCCGCGCGTACGAGATCTTCCGGGACGCCTTCGCGGGCATCTCCGGCCTGTCCCGCACCGTCCGCGGCCCGTCGATGTCCGCCACCCCCGGCAAGGTGTGCGTGGACGGGGTGGTGGAGGTGGCCGGGCAGAAGGTGTTCGCGCTGCACTTCATCCAATGCCGCGACCCCGAGCTGGTCGGCAAGCCCTTCTTCGCCGAGTACGACCCCACCGCCGTGTGGCTGGACGACCTCAAACCCGCCTTCGCGGACCGCTTCCCCTGGCAATAGCGTCCCCTGGCAATGGCGGCGTCCCGGGTGGGGCGCACATCTCCACCCGGGACCGCTGTCCGGCGGGCGCCTGCTCTGACAGACGCCTGCGAGCGATCTGGCAGAACGGCCCGGCAGCCTGGCGGCATGATGTTCACCGAATTGTTCGTCCCGAAAGGCCGCCTCACCGCCGACCGCCGCCGCAGGCTCGCCCAGGGGTTCATGTCCTGCATGACAGGGGCCGGAGACGAGATGGACGAGCGGCAGGCCGCCGTCTTCGCGTCCCAGTTCCAGGTGGTGGTGCACGAGCCCGAGACCTGGGTCGTGGGCTCGGACCTCGCCGGCGACCCGCCTCCGTACCTGGTTCGCGTCCACGTCCCCGGGCCCTGGCGCAAGGACACCAGTGAGCACATCATCACGACGTACACCCGGCTGATCGTCGAGGAGGACCCCGGAGCGGCCGTCCAGGTGCACGTCCTGGGCGTCGCCGACGGGAGCATGGGCGTCCGCGGCGAGGCCAAGACCTCCACCGGGCTCGTGGAGATGATGAACGACCCCCTGCGCCAGGACCTGGCCGAGGGCCGGGCGGTCGTCGACCCGATCTGCGACATGATCGTCATGCTGGACAAGGCCCCGACCCTGGAGTGGGAGGGCACGCTGTACGGGTTCTGCTGCAAGGACTGCCGTACGGAGTTCGTCAAGAGGCAGGAGAAGAAGGCCGCCCGTGCCGCTAGCGGCTGAACGGGTGGCAAAGTGGCGGTATGCGCGTTGGCATCCTCGGCCCTCTCCAGGTGGAGGTCGATGGTGCCACCGTGCGCATCGGCGGCCTGCGCCTGCGCGCACTACTGGCCCGCCTCGCCTTGGACGCGGGACGGCCGGTCCCGGGGGAGTCCTTGTGCGAGGCGATCTGGCCCGAGGAGGCTCCAGAGAACCCGTCCCACGCGCTGCACTCGCTTGTCACACGCCTGCGCCGCGCCCTGCCCGAGGGCTCGCTGGTGCTGCGCTCAGAGGGGTACTGCCTGGACGTGCCGCCTGCCGCCGTGGACGCGGCGCGCTTCGAGCAGCTCGCAGTGCAAGGCCGCCAGGCGTTCCGTGACGGCCGCCTGCGCGAGGCGTCCGTCCACTTGCGTGAAGCCCTGGGACTGTGGCGAGGCCCGGCCCTGGCTGATCTGTCCCCCCGTTTCCCGTACGCCGCCAACACCGCCGTACGGCTTGAAGAGCTGCGCCTGAACGTCCTGGAAGACCGCATCGACGCAGACCTCAAGGTTGGGGCCGATCCCGCCTCCCTGGCGGTCGAACTCGACGAGCTGACGGCCGCGCACCCCTTCCGTGAGCGGCTGCGCGGCCTGCTCATCAACGCCCTGCACCTGGACGGCAGGCAGCCCGAAGCCCTCGCCGCCTATGAGCGCTACAGGCGCTTCCTGGCCGACGAGCTGGGCACCGACCCGGGTCCCGAACTCCAAGACCTCCATTTGGCCGTCCTGCGAGGAACGAGAGCGCCGCGAGGCAACCTGCGCGCGCCCTTGACCAGCTTCATCGGCCGCGAGCGCGAGCAGGCGCGGCTACGCGGGCTCCTGGCCGAGAACCGCCTGGTCACCCTCGTCGGCCCCGGCGGCGTGGGCAAGACCCGCCTCGCCACCTCGACGGTCACCGAAGGCTGGTTCGTCGACCTCGCCCCCGTGAGCGACCCCGAGGAGGTTCCCCGGGCGGTGGCCGCGACCCTGGATCTGCACGAATCACACCGTCCCGGCACCCTCGTCGACCGCCTGACCGAAGCGCTCGGCTCCTCCCGCACCCTGATCATCCTGGACAACTGCGAGCACGTGATCGGAGCCGCCGCGCGGCTGGCCGATGACCTGCTGGGCCGCTGCCCGTCCCTGACGATCCTCGCGACCAGCCGCGAACCCCTGGCCATCACGGGTGAGGCCCTGCTTCCCGTACCGCCCCTGGCCGAGGACTCGGCCATCCGCCTCTTCCTGGACAGGGCACGCGCGGCCCAGCCCGGCTTCGGCCCGGACCCACGGGTGGCCGCCATCTGCAGCCGCCTGGACGGCCTGCCCCTGGCCATCGAACTGGCCGCCGCGCGCCTCCGCTCCATGCCCCTGGACCACCTGGCCGCCCGCCTGGACGACCGCTTCCGCGTCCTGACGAACGGGAGCCGCACGGCCCTGCCCCGCCACCAGACCCTTCGCGGAGTGGTCGCCTGGAGCTGGGACCTCCTCGACGACACCGAACGCGACGCGGCCGAACGCCTGGCCGTCTTCCCCGCCACCTTCACGGCCGAACACGCCGGGACACCGCTGGAGATCCTGGACGCCTTGGTCGAGAAGTCCCTGCTCCAGTTGGACGGCACCCGCTACCGGATGCTCGACACCATCCGCGAGTACGGCCTGGAACGCCTGACCGAGACCGGCCGCCTGGAACCGGCCCGCCGCGCTTTCCTCGCCCGCTTCCTGGACCTGGCCGAGCAGGCCGAACCCCACCTCCACGGCCCCGGCCAACTGCGCTGGCTCTCCCGCCTGAACGCCGAACGCGACAACCTCCTGGCGGCCCTGCGTCACGCCAGCGACTCGGGCGACACCGGCTCCGCCGTCCGCCTCGCCGCCGCGCTCAGCCCGTACTGGACGATCCAGGGCGACCACACGGAGGCGACGCACCGCCTGCGTACCGTCCTGGCCATGCCCGGCGAGGCCCCGGCCCGCCCGAAGGCCCTCTTCGGCCTCCTCCTCAACGCCACCTTCGCGGGAGGGCTCTCCGAGATCCCCGCCGACGAGCCTCCCGCCGAAGGCCCCCTCGCCGCGCACGTCCGGGCGCTGAGCCGCCTCGGGACCGATGACATCCCCGCGGGCCTGCGAGCCCTGGAACCGTACCTCGCGCACCCCGACGCCTGGACCCGCGCGATGACCTGGCTCATCCGCTCGTTCCTGCACGGCGCGGCGAACGGCTCCTCCGGCGGCTCCTCCGTTCAGGCCCGCCGCGACCTGGCCGAGGCCGTCACCGCCTTCCGCCGCTCGGGCGACCGCTGGGGCCTGTCGGTCTCCCTGGCCTCGGCGGCCTTCGCCGCGTCGGCGACCGGCGACTTCGACGCCGCCGCGACCGCCCTGGAGGAGTCCACCCGGGCCGCCGCCGAGCTGGGCCCCGACAACCAGCAACGCGTCTGGCTGGCCATGATCCGCGTCCACACGGGCGATCTGGAGAAGGCCGAGAGCGAGCTGCGCGCCGTGATGGCCGACGCGACCTCGGCCGACCACACGACCCTCGCCCGCCTCGTCCTGGCCGACCTGGCTCGCCACAGGGGCGAACTGGACGAAGCAGCCCACCACCTGAGCCTGGCAGACCCGAGTGACGTCCCGTCCCAGGTCCTCTTCCTCTCGTCCCAAGGCCACCTGGACGTCGCCAGGGGAGACCTGGACGCAGCCAGAGACCACCTGACCCAAGCGCTCTCCCTGGCCGCCACCATGCCCGACATGCCCATGGTCGCCGTACTGGCGGTCGGCCTGGCCCAACTGCTCCACCGCCAAGGCGCCGCGACCCGCGCCGCCGAACTCCTCGGCGCCGCCCACGCCCTCCGAGGCGGCCCCGACGCCCGCCACCCGGACGTCCGAAGCCTCACGGACGCCCTGCGCGGCGCCTTGGGACCGGGTTTCGAGACCGCCTACGACAAGGGCCGTTCCCACCCGGCCCCGCTCGACCTGGTCACCGGCCTGCGGCTCTCGCCGGAGCCGGAGCCGGAGCCGACCGCCCGATCAGGCCGGTCGTAGGAGTTCGGTGACGCGGATGAAGCCGTCCGTGCCGTGGCCCATCCCGATGACGCGGCGGGCCAGGCCCTCGGCGGCTCGCATGACGCTCGCGTCGATCCCGTGGCGCTCGGACGCCTGGATGACGTGGGCCATGGACGACGCCGCCGAGGTGATCGGGTTGCTCCCGTCGGAGTAGTTCCCGCCGTCCACGCCTTCCGCCAGCTCCTCGAAGATCGGCGGCAGGATGGCGCCGATGCCCTTGGCGAACGGGGCCAGCTCGCGTGCGGTGATCCCCTCCGCCTTCGCCAGCGCGAGGGCGTGCGCGTAGCCCGCCATCGCCGTCCAGAAGACGTCCAGCGGCGCGAGGTCGTAGGCGGCGGCCCGGCCGATGTCCTCGCCCAGATGGGTGTGGGTGCCGCCCAGCGCCTCCAGCACCGGCAGGTGCCTCTGGTAGAGCCCCTTCGGGCCGCTGTGGATGAACACCGCGTCGGGCGTCCCGATGGTGACGACCGGCGTCATGATCGCGCCGTCCAGGTAACGGACGCCGTGGTCGGACGCCCAGGCGGCGGTGTCGCGGGCCCGTCCGGGCGTGTCGGCCGTCAGATTCACCAGCGTGCGCCCCTTGAGCGCCCCGGCGACCGCGTCCCGTCGCAGTATCGCGTCCGACGCGTCGTAGTTCACCACGCACACCACGGTCAGGTCGCTCGCCGCGACCGCCTCCTCGGCCGAACCGGCGCGGATCGCACCGCGCTCCACCAGCTCCCCGTCCCGGCCCGGAGTCCGGTTCCATACGGTGGTCCGCAGGCCCGCGTCCACGAACGCGCGCGCCAGCGCGCGTCCCATGGGTCCAAGGCCGATGACGGTGACGGCAGACTGTTCAGACATGGCTTGACCCGCCCAACGTGATCGATGAACTCGGGGACGGTGATGACGCGCAAACTCGCTCAGAACACCGACGTCTGCGGGGTGACCGCCGCGATCGCCGTGATCGACGGCAAGTGGAAGACCACCCTGCTCTGGCTCCTGGAAGACCGTGCGTACCGCCCCGGCGAGCTGCGCCGGCGGATCCCGGGCATCAGCGAGAAGGTGCTGACCCAGGCGCTCCGCGAAATGGAGGACGACGGCCTGGTACACCGCGAGGTACACGAGGGGCTACCGCTCAAGACGGTGTACTCCCTCACCGATTTCGGCCGCGACCTCGCCGAGGCGCTGACGCCCCTTTCCGACTGGGGTCACCGCCGCCTGGAGAAACTGGCCGAGCCGGTTTCCTGAACGCGCGCCACCTCCGTTCCGGCGGTCCCCCTGACCGCCACCACCAGCCTCGCCCCATGACCGCGCCCAGCCAAGTACCCACAAGAAAGTGGGTATCGCGGGACACGGATTCACCACGTCATTCGAGGACGGATCGGTGGAAGCGCTCTTGTAGGAGGCAGCGGCCGCGGTCTTCCAGTTCCTGGAGCAGGATCGGAACGGTGTGCGGGGCCGTGAGGGCGGCTTCGAGGACCTCCTCCAGGTCGCGGGCGAGTGCCGGGAGGTCGAGGAGTTCGGCTGCTCTCAGGCTGGCGATGGTGCCGCGGCGGAGGCTCTGCGGGCTCGGGGGTGTGACGACCTGCCAGAGGTAGGCGGCCTGGAGGCGATTGAGAGGGTGGCCCGGGTACGCGATCGATTGGGTCCAGGTCGCCAGGACGTCGGACAGGACGAAGGTGATGTCGAACGTTCGCCGGCTCGGATCCCCTTCGCCGTTGGCCAGGCGTTCCCAGGCGCCCAGGTGGTGCCGGGTGGGCAGGCCGTGACGGAAGGCGTCGGCGGGGTCGTGGCCCGTCCGTTCCAGGGCTTGCAGGGCGGGCGACGCGGCGTTGAGCTCCAGGGTGTGAGCGGCTTCGTGCACGAGGAAAAGGTCCCGGGCTTGGTGTTCCCGGTTGCCCGGAAGCTCTCGTAGGAGGGCGGCTGCGTAGCGTTGGCCCGGGGTCAGTCCTGGTGCGTTGTCGCCGTGTTCCGCCAGCCAGTCCCAGCCTGCGGCTACTACGGCGATGGAGGTCGGCTGGTAGTAGAAGCCCGGGTGGCCGGGGACGCTGAAGGCGTAGTAGCGCCTTGCGGACGCTGAGGCGGCCAGTTCATGGGCGGCTGTGAACGAGTGCCCGTGACGGTGCTCTCGGGCACCGGGGCGGAAGACGGCGAAGGAACGTTCATCGGCCCAGGCCACGAGGCCGGTTGCGGTGGGGAGGAGTGCGCGGGGATCGTGGGTGTGCAGTGGTTCGAGGTCGATGGCTCTCAGCCGTTCGAGGGTCCGCGCGAGAGCAGCCTCGCGTTCGGACGGGTGCGACAAATAGCTGCGGACGGCCTCCATGCCCTCGGTCCACGCCAGCTCGCGCAGGAGGATGTGGGACGGGTCGTCCAGCGGGTGTCCGGTCAGCAGGTCGCCGGCGGTGACCGACGACAGCGCGCGCAGGTGGTCCGCCCGGCCCAGGAGGGTCAGGACGTCCGCGCGCAGGGGTCGTTCGGGCATCGCGCGCATCCTTGATCGTTCGGCAACCGAAGCCTAGTTCCGCGACGTCCGTCCCTAGCGAGAAGGGAGGGTGATCGCGGTGGCCCGCCGTCCTGGGCTGTCACCGGGCGCGGATATCGTTCCTGCGTAAGCGGACGGTATTCAGCTGGGGACATTCATGGAACTGGTCCATTCGGGCAAGGTCAGGGACGTGTACGCGGACGGGGACGACCTGATCCTCGTCGCCTCGGACCGGGTGAGCGTGTACGACGTGGTGCTCCCCACGCTGATCCCCGACAAGGGGAAGATCCTCACCCGGCTGTCCCTGTGGTGGTTCGAGCGGCTGAAGGACGTGATCCCCAACCACGTCGTGTCCGCGACCGACGTGCCGGACGAGTGGGCCGGGCGGGCGATCAGATGCCGGCGGCTGTCGATGCTGCCGGTGGAGTGGATCGCCCGCGGCTACCTGACGGGCCTCGGGCTCAAGGAGTACCAGAAGAACGGGACCGTGTCCGGCGTCCCGCTCCCACCGGGACTGGTGGAGGCGGACCGGCTGCCCGAGCCGATCTTCACCCCCACCACCAAGGCGGCCGAGGGCCACGACGAGTTCATCACCTACGAGGACGTGGCGGCCGAGATCGGCGCCGACACCGCCGCGCACCTCAAGGACGTCACCCTGGAGATCTACCGGCGGGGCGCGGAGCTGGCCGCCGAACGCGGGATCATCATCGCCGACACCAAGCTGGAGTTCGGCCGCGCCGCCGACGGCACGCTCATGCTGGCGGACGAGGTCCTGACCCCCGACTCCTCGCGGTTCTGGCCCGCGGACGAGTGGCGGCCGGGACGTCCGCAGCACTCCCTCGACAAGCAGTACGTCCGCGACTGGAGCAGCACCCTCGACTGGGACCGCACCCCGCCGGGCCCCGCCATCCCCCAGGAGATCGTGGACGCCACCCGGGCCCGTTACGTCGAGGTGTACGAACGCCTCACCGGCACCCGCTGGGAATGACGGCCGTGTCCGGGAGGACGGCGGGAGCGTGAGGCGCGCGGCTGATGACAGGGCCGCGCGCCTCCACGACGCCCGTCAGCTGCTGGCGTAGACCGGGACGATGCTCGCCCGCGCCAAGGTGTGGGCGGTGATGTTGAAGCCGACCACGGCGGGGGACGCGTCCGAGCCGACGCCCAGGGACTCCACGTCCAGGGCGTGCACGGTGAAGACATAGCGGTGCGGCTCGCCGGGCGGCGGGGCCGCACCGCCGTACGCCTTGATGCCGTAGTCGTTGCGCGCATGCACACCGATCTTGCTGTCCTCGGTGCCGGCGCCGGTGGGCAGCTCGATGACGTCCGCGGGAATGTCGAACAGCGACCAGTGCCAGAACCCGCTTCCGGTGGGCGCGTCCGGGTCGTAGCAGGTCACCGCGAAGCTCTTGGTCTCCTCGGGGAAACCGGACCAGCTCAGATGCGGCGACAGGTTCTGGCCGCTGAACCCCCAGTCGTTGAAGACGTGCCTGCTGTCGAGCTGCTCGCCCTCCGTCACATCGGTGCTGGTGACGGTGAACGAGGGAACCTCGGGCAGGAACTCGTGCGGCAGCGGCGGCTTGCCGGGCATGGCGGCCTCCTCGATGTCGTTCGGATCGATGCCGTTGCGATCGGTTCCCCCATACCTACCAGCGCGGCGCTCAGGTCTTCACGGCTCCCATCGTGAAACCCGTGACAAAGCGATCCAGGAACAGGTTGAACAGCAGCGCGATCGGCACCGCCATGATCACCGTGGCGGCCTGGAGGGACTGCCAGAAGAACACGTCGCCCCGGATCAGCTGGGTCGGGACGCCCGTGCTCACCACCATCTTCGGGCTCGCGGACACGAACGCCAGCGCGTACACGAACTCGCTGGCCGTCAGCGTGAACGCGAACACCACCACCGCGACGATGCCGGGGAAGATCAGGGGCAGCACGGTGCGGGCGAACGCCCCCAGCCGGCTGTGGCCGTCCACCATCGCCTGCTCCTCCACGTCCTTCGGGACGGCCTTGAGGAACCCGATCAGCAGCCACACCGAGACCGGCACGGTGATGGTCGGGTAGACGACGACCATCGACCAGATCGAGTCCTCCAGCCCGAGCGCGACCACCACCCGGGTGAGGGACAGGAACAGCAGGGACGGCGGCACCAGGTACACCAGGAAGATCGCGATGCCCATCGGGGTGCCCCACGGCCGGTTCAGCCGGGCCAGGCTGTAGGCGGCGGGCAACGACAGCGCGAGCGTGAGCAGCACCACCGACAGCCCCACCACCAGCGTGTTCCACACGAACGTCGGGAACGGGGTGTCGAACAGCAGGTACCGCACGTGGTCGGGCGTCGCGGGCTCGTTGAACAGGAACGGGCTGCTGTTGGGGTTGTACAGGTCGCGGTTCTGCTTGAACGCGCTGACCAGGCTCCACAGGAACGGCAGCGCGCACACCAGGGCCGCCAGCACCGCCGCGCCGTACACGCCGACGCGCGAGGCGACGTGCCGCCGCGCGTACTTCCTCCGCAGCCGCGCCGCCTCGACCGAGGCCGCGTCCAGCGAATCAGTGACAGCAGTCATGACGCCCTACCTTTCTGGGGGGCGAC